>JABHNP010000018.1 GCA_018694455.1 Planctomycetaceae bacterium
AGGGCCCTCTGGCATCCAGTGAGGTCGATCAGTACCAACAACATTAGATTTTGTGAGTCCGAGTGGGATGACATGAATTGGTTTTGAGCTTACATCGATGTGGCGAGCAAGATCATCAGCAACAAATTGAGAGTCAGTGACAATGGTATGCGATCGATTCACAAGCTTTTGAACGTGGTCAAGATGACGTCGAATTCTTTCTGGATGGTGACTTGAATCAATTGTGTGGAGAAAGTTTAGGTCGTGGACGGTGAGGATAACGGGCACACGGTTATCGAATGGGAGATATTTGGATGTTTGGTGTGTGACATGCCAGAGTGCAGGTCGATGCGCGGTATGAAAGTGACGGGCGATGGGCCGTATCCACCGCTGAAAGCATTCTTTATGCCAGGGATGAACTCGAATGCTGCTGTAACGAGTCGTGGTTACATTTTTAAAATAATGCTCACTGTTGTCTGGTATGAAAAAGATAGGTTCAAAAAAATTATCAGAACGAGCAAGGAGTTCACGTGCTAGATAAAGAGAGAAGCGGCCGAGACCACAGTTAATATGACGTAGCTTTTCAAGATCGATAACAACCCGAGGCAATGAGCTGGTTGGCTTCGATGGTTGGCGGGTTACTGTGTCGGTGGACCGTGTCGAATTCATAAAGAAGCCATCAAGTGCTGAGAATTCTTGCCAAGTGGGACTATTCCAGTTTTTTCATTTATGTGAAAGGCGGATTTTCGTTACGTGTGAAATTTTCAAATAGATACTGTTTCCTGCAAGAAACTGCCAGCGGTTGGAACAGAATGCCTTCCGTGCCATATTGTGTTGAAATCAAATAATGTTCCTGCTGGAGCATTTTTTGATTCTATTTTAATCTTCAACTCCATCATCAGAAAAAGTAGTCATGAAAATCCATGAGTTTCAAGCAAAAGAATTGCTGCGGGCTGCCGACGTGCCGGTTTTGGATGGAAAGATTGCACGCACACCGGAGGAGGCCTCTCTCGCATTCCAATCACTGGGGACTCCCGTATGTGCGGTTAAAGCTCAAATCCATGCAGGTGGCCGTGGAAAGGGAAGCGTGAAAGGTTCTCAGCAACGCGGTGTAGAACTTGCAAAGTCGGCAGATGAAGCGGCTCGAATAGCTCACGGTCTGTTAGACAAAACCCTTGTGACGATTCAAACTGGACCAGAGGGACAGGTTGTCCGGCAGGTATTTATTGAGAGTGGTTGTGATATCAAGCAAGAGCTCTACTGCGCTATTCTTGTTGATCGAGCTGCGGGATCACCAGTGCTTATTGCGAGTACTGCAGGTGGAATGGACATTGAAGAAGTTGCTGCAAAAACTCCAGAGTTAATTTTATCCGAACCCTTTGACCCAGATCGCGGACTGGGTGCCTATCAGGCCCGCCTTATGGCATCAAAACTCGGCTTGCCAACAGCCAGCTGGAGACACGCGGTGCAATTTTTCCAAGCGATTTGTAAAGCATTTGTGTCTCTTGATGCAGCGTTATTAGAAATCAATCCGTTTGTTCTTACTGGTGATGGAACTCTGGTTGCCCTTGATGCAAAAATGACATTTGACGATAACGCAATGTTCCGTCACAAAAGTATTTTGTCGCTTCGTGACGAATCTGAAGAAGAACCAGCTGAAATCAGAGCTGCTGCGGCAGGTCTATCGTATGTGAAATTGAATGGAGAAATAGGTTGTCTTGTGAATGGGGCTGGTCTTGCCATGAGCACGATGGATCTTGTGAAGTTTCATGGTGGCGAACCAGCAAACTTTCTAGATGTTGGCGGCGGTGCGAATGTGGAGCAGGTCACCGAAGCATTTCGGATCATTCTCTCAGACAGCAATGTGAAGGCAATATTAGTAAATATTTTCGGTGGTATTATGCGATGTACAACGATCGCAAATGCTCTTATAGAAGCATCAAAAACGGTGGGCTTTACCGTGCCGCTTGTCGTCCGATTGGAGGGCACTGAGGTGGAGGATGGGAAGAAAATTCTGGCCTCAAGTGACACTTCGATCATTACGGCAGATGGGCTCACTGATGCTGCTCAAAAGGTTGTTGAATCGATAAAAGCGTAAGCACTGTTTTCTTGTATCCACGGTTCCTCTTTTAGATATAGCGAAGTTTCATGAGCATTCTTGTCGATCGCAATACACGTGTTATTTGTCAAGGTATAACTGGAAAAGTTGGTGAATTTCATACGCGAGGATGCCTCGAGTATGGAACAAGAATGGTGGGAGGTGTGACTCCTGGCAAGGGAGGAGAGAAAATTGCTGACCTTCCAGTATTCGATACTGTAGCTGAAGCCCGTGACGCCACGGGTGCTAACGCAACAATGATATTTGTGCCACCACCATTTGCGGCAGATGCCATTCTGGAAGCCGTGGCAGCAGAAGTCGATCTTGTGATAGCGATTACAGAAGGCATACCTGTACTTGATATGGCACGAGTTTTACCGGTAGTTGAGAATTCTAAAAGTGTATTAGTCGGCCCGAACTGTCCTGGGGTTATTACACCGGGACAATGTAAAATTGGCATCATGCCGGGCTATATCCATACCCCTGGAAGCATTGGTGTGATGAGTCGTTCCGGCACGCTGACATATGAGGCGGTTTGGCAATTAACTCAACTGGGTCACGGACAGAGTACATGTGTTGGCCTTGGAGGTGATCCGCTCGTTGGGTCGAGTTTTATTGACATCCTGGCACTCTTTGAAAAAGATCCTGAGACGCAGGCAATTTTGATGATGGGTGAAATAGGTGGCTCCGCAGAGGAAGAAGCGGCAGCGTATGTAAAGGAACATGTCACAAAGCCAGTGGCGGCCTTTATAGCTGGCCGTACCGCCCCACCTGGAAAACGCATGGGACATGCTGGGGCAATTATTTCTGGTGGCAAGGGAACAGCGGAAGCAAAGTTAGAAGCGCTTCGCGATGCAGGTATTGAGATCGCAGAAACTCCGGCAGATATGGGCGCTGCAATGGTACGAGCAATTCAACAGAAAAACTAATTTGAAAGCCACCAGGCGACATTTACGATGGAACGCAGTACATGAAACGCGCTGCTTCTGTATGATTTATTAAGCTGCGAAGCAAGATATTAATCTGTTGGAGTCTTTGAATATTCGACGGTGTCTTCGGAAGTATCAGCTTGGTTTTCAGGTGGATAAAGACTTTCCCACGTTGACTGATTCACTCGCCATCGCCACCAATGATTTGTGTTGTACCGTTCCAATAAACCGACAAAGCGATTGAGGTCATTGTCGTCAGGAGGCGCAATGAGGGCGTTCGCTGTAAATTGACCATCTTTTACAATGTCTAGATAAGCCTCAGCATTATCGTGTTGTTTATTGTCATTCAAATCAACGAAAGGCTCACTCCAGATATTTGGTGGAGCAGGTACAAAGGGAGGGGGGGTTGTACCAGCAGGCAGTTTCTTGAGTTCCGGAGGCATTGGCTGTTCAGGGTATTCAGGCACTTGATCCTCATCAAAACGTACGGCTTTCCATGTGTCACCAGAAAGTAGGGTGTCTCGCTTATCACCATCTGGTTCAATAATACGGGCAAAAGTTCGTAGCATTGGTTCACCAAAATCAAACCGCAGCTCAGAAGCCTGGAGCTGGTAACCTTCCGGAAGAGGCAGAAGGGATATGGCTACAAGGAAACCTCCTGCAGCAATAAAGCCCGCGACCCCACCGACAAATCCCCCACCAACTTTGTCAATGATTGACAGGAGTTCAATTGATTCATCGGGAACATATTTTTGAATGATGAGATGAATACCAAGAGCTGTTCCGGCGGCCAAAACAAGTAACGCAACTGGGAATGCATAAATCGGAGGTATATCGATTGTGATAAGTAATGCAGTGAGCGATGGAATAAAAGTTAGTGCCATAATAAATGAGACGAGGGCCTGCATTCCGACGAGCACGGATCGAAATATTCCATGCAGAAATCCGTATGCAACAAGACCAAGAACAATAGCAATAGCAATCAGGCTAGCTAATATTTGAAATATGTTTGCCAAAGGTAGTGTCATTCAATCATCTCATGCAATAAAAATTTAGGAAATTTGTATTTTTACTTTGCTACTCGCATTACTTCATTGAGGCTTGTAATGCCAGCAAGTACTTTTTGAATACCGGACTGCTTCAGTGTTTTCATTCCAGATTTCCGCCCCGCTCTTCGAATGTCTTGAATCGATGGTCGCCCTACAAGGAGATCTCGAATACTATTATCAAAAGTAAGTAATTCATGAATCCCAGTACGCCCACGATATCCTGATTCGAGGCATGATGTGCATCCCACCTCTTTAAAAAGAGGAATAGTTTTACCTGCCGGCACACCAAGTTTTTGTAAAAAATCATCTGGAGGTGTGTAAGATTCTTTGCATCTTTTGCAGAGTACTCTGACAAGACGTTGGGCTAGAACTGCTGAAAGAGATGACTGTATAAGGGTGGTATCAATTCCGATATCAAGGAGACGCGTAATTGTTGTAGCTGAGTCGTTAGCATGCAGAGTTGAAAAAACAAAATGGCCAGTGAGTGCGGCTTGCATAGCAATTTCAGCAGTTTCTTTGTCCCGAATCTCACCGATAAGAATAACGTCCGGATCCTGTCGTAACGTAGAACGAAGAATATTTGCAAATGTGAGATCAGCAGCAACGTTCACAGCAGTTTGAGAAATATTTTCAAGTCGATACTCAATTGGATCCTCAATAGTAACTATATTTTTTGAGAAGACATCAAGTTCACCTAATGCAGTGTAGAGCGTTGTTGTTTTTCCTGACCCGGTAGGGCCGCAGACGAGCATCATGCCATGAGGTTGCTGAATAATCTGGCGCATCTTCTTGGTGACAGAGTCACTCATACCAATACCTTCGAGACCGTTTTTGACAATCTCTCCGTCAGAATCAAGCAACCTGAGCGCCATTTTCTCACCAAAGTTTGTTGGTCCGGAGGCTGCACGGATATCAAATTTATGACTATCGAAAAGAACTGCAAATGTTCCATCCTGTGGTCGTCGTCGCTCAGCAATATCCATATCTGAGAGAACTTTGAGTGCAGAAATCGAGGACTTCCCATCCGCTGCCCAGAGTGTTGTCATGTTTTGCATGACACCATCAATTCGGCAGCGTACTACAATCTCTTCACCACTTTTCGGCTCGAAGTGTAAATCAGTGGCACCATTCTTAATCGCTTTTTCAAATAAGTCCTGCACGGTTCGTATCGCTTTCGAACTACTTCGATCCATTCCAGCGCCTTGACCATCAAGTGGTGATCCATCTTTTTTGAGAAGAACAACTGCACTTTTTTCTTTGCTGGAAGCAAGTTGTTGCATCGACTTGCTGAGCAAACCCTCCACATTCTCGATCCCTAAACTCTTAGTAATTTTGATAAGAATCTTTTTGAGAAAGGCAACACATAAGATTCGTTCTTGTGCGGGAGCTTTTTTATCTCTTGTGAAGGTATAGAAAAAAAGACCGGCAATAAAAACAATTGCAAAAATAGGAGTTGCGCCGAGCCCCCACATAAAAGTTGTCACAAAAAAGAAAGCACCAAATAAAACAGAACCTAATGGCCACGGAGAATCGCCAAAAATTAATCGAGAGTCTGAAGCAATCCAAAGCGATGCAGATACCCACAAGACACTGAGTACGACCCAGAATCCACCTGTCCAGAGGATATGATTCAAACTGTTCGGGGAAATCCAAAAATCCATTACGAGTTTCTCAGGGCAAGTTATGAAAAATCTTGACGATGGTTACTGAGGGCAATGACTGATCCGAAAAACGTCCTCATGGGGGTGTGGAGCAAAATAATTACTACACAGGCTTTTGGGTAAACAAATAGCAATTTTAAAAAAAGCAAAAATTGTTCCCTAATTACATAATAGATTCGGCATCGGGCTAACACAACCTACAGGAAATTGTAGTTATCGCAGATAGTACATGTCTCCTGCGGCAAGTTTGCCGACTATTGTTCTCTTGGGCTGGCAATCCTGCTCATCAATAGATGAGAACATAAAAATTTATGCGCTTGTACATTAGGATAGACAATACCAAATGAAAGAGACACTTTGAAAATGTCATGTGATTCTAGAGCCTTTGAATGATAAAAGTCGGAAAGATGTTTGTCACCTTGTCCTTATGTTCGCTTTTTCACCTCAAGTAGAACGCTCTCTGTGTTGCTGCGAGAAATTGGCCAACTTGCTATACGGCGAGCGGTAATTGTTTTAAGAAGGCCGTGATGGCGTGCTTCTTGTTTTTCTGATTCCCATCGAGGCCCTTTTATTATTAGTAAGCGGTCATAGGAATCGCTGATTGGTTCAAACCAGGTCAGCAGTTTTCGTAATGGAGCAACAGCTCGAATGACTAGTGAATGAAACGGATGGTTGCTTTCGATTGCAGTAAGAACAACTTGTTGAGCTGGCTTATGATGAATTTTTAAGGGCAAACCAACTTCGTTGAGAATCGACTGCAAGGCAGCTACACGTTTTGTTGATGTATCGGATAATTCAACAGTGAGATCATCACGCAAAATGGCGAGGATGACACCAGGTACGCCTCCACCAGTGCCAACATCTAGAACATGTTCATCGGCATTGATGTGTGGACATAAGGCGGCGGTATCTGTGATATCTCGCTCAACAAAGTGTTGTATGTCTGTATGTCTGGTGAGATTTAGGCGTGTGTTCCAGTCCCACAGGCTTTTCGCGTAGGCAGCAAGATGCAGAATAACGTGGTCAGGTATCTCAAGACCAAGTTGAATTGTTTCGTTTCGCAGTGCATCAGCAAGAAAATTTTTGGAGTGTTGATGTGGTGTCTGCATGAAGTGAGAAAACCCCAGTGGAATGCAAGGCGACAATGATCTTCTAAACACGCCTAGACAAGGCATGAGATTTATATGTCAGTGCCTCATTATGTGATAGAACTACCGAGACAGAATCCTTCGTGCGACTGGCTGTGTGATGGCAGGTTCTAACGCATGTCTCGCCTCGTGTATTGCAGTTGCGAGCGGGGCATCATTGTTCAGGAACCTACCAGCTGAATCGGGACGAGCAGTTTCCTGAACCTGAAGGTCTGGTTTCACACCTACTCGGCTATACGGTTTACCAGTTGGTGAATAAAAATGAGCAGTGGTTAGTCTCAT
>JABHNP010000218.1 GCA_018694455.1 Planctomycetaceae bacterium
AACGATACAGCCACCAAAACCACCACCGGTCATTCGTGAACCATAGACACCACCCTCGATACCTATCTCACGATTAATTCGAACCAATGCATCGAGTTCAGCGCAGCTGACTCGAAAATCTTTTTGTAACGATTCGTGGCTGGAGTACATCAGCTCACCTACTGACGCCCACTGACCTTTTGCAAAGGCTTCTGCTGCGTCCAAAGTCCTGGCAATTTCAGTTACGACATGGCGTCCGCATGCAAACTCGTCGTCAGTCAGCCGACCGCGCGCTGAATCAAGATCTCCGGATGTGACGTCTCGCCAAGACGACAGACTCAATTTTTTGAGCGCGGACTCACACTGACGTCTTCGTTCCGCATACTCGCCACCGGTCAACTCATGCTTGATGTTGCTGTTCGTGATCAGAACCGCGACGTCTTCCTCACGAAATGGAACCGTTTGTATTTCCTGACTCATGCAATCCAATAACATCAGCTCACCCGGCATCCCAAAAACACTGGAAAACTGATCCATGATTCCGCAGGGCATACCAGCAAATTCATGCTCGGCACGTTGACAAAGAAGTGCCTTTTCTGCTGGCTCCAACTTGCGTCCCGTGATGCCCTCAAGCATGGTGGCCGTCGCCACTTCCAAAGCTGCACTACTGGACAATCCACCACCGCTTGGAACGCTTGATTCAATGACCGCATCCAATGCTGGGACATCGTGACCCACTGACACGAAACCAGCAATCACGCCTTCAATGTACCGCCCCCACCCGGAGCACGTTGGCCCGAAAGATTCACCGATCGGAATGTCCATGCTTTCCTGGAGGCTACTGCTATGGAACGTTGCATACTCTCGGGGTGAATCAAAACATGAATCTGCTGCGACAATCACGTAGCGTTCGATTGCCATCGGAAGAACAAAGCCATTGTTGTAGTCGATGTGCTCGCCAATCAGATTGACGCGGCCGGGAGCTGCAGCCACAACGGACGGCTCTCGACCAAATCGCGATTGAAATTCATTTTCCACACGCTGCCGCAGCTCTACGAACTGCTTAGCTGCGAGTAACGAAGCTGGATGGGATAAGTCTGTCAACGAACTGTCACTCTTCTGAAGAACTGACAATAAATGCCTGTACACACGATTAAATATCATCCACAACTCCGACCATCGGTCAATGAGATATGCCGTCGCGTAACTGAGTTATATTGTCATACCTCTTCATGGCGATTAGATCCTTCGGAACCGTTGTTACCCACACCGAATTTCTACCAAAGCCTGCTACGGCTTGGCTTGTTTGCGAAATGCTCCGATCGTCATGCCTGTCACTCGCTTGAAAACAACGTGCAAATACTCCGGGTGCTCAAATCCACACAGATCGGCAATCTGTTCGGCGGAGAGTTCCGTCGATATCAATAACTCTCGCACACGCTTGACCTGAACGAATCGAATTTCTGCTTGTGGCGTGCGTCCAAGATATTTTCTAACCTGTCGCTCAAGGGTACTACGAGAAACTGGATTATTACGAATCACCTCTTCGACCGTGAGTCCGCGACATGCGTGTTCACGGATATAACGTAGCGCCGCTGCGATATCGCGATCATCAATCGCTACCACATCGGTCGACTGGCGTGTCGCCACTCCCAGCGGTTCAACCAACTGAACTTCCGATGCCGGCGGCTCACCATTCATCAGCCCAGCCAACACTTCTGCCGCACGAAACCCGACAGTCTCTGCATTCGGAATCACACTCGATAGCGGTGGTGAGCAAACACGGCACAACAGTTCATCATTATCGACCCCGATGACCACCGCTTGCTCGGGTACAGCCAGGCCAAGTTTTGAACACGCATCGATCACCTGCTGCCCACGAATATCGTTGCAAGCCATAACCGCAAACGGAGGCGTCAGCGTACACAGCCAATCCACAATGCACTGCTGCTCGTCTTCCCAATTTCGTGCAGCCCGACCCTGCCAAGGGGAGTGATAAAGTGAACACGGTTCTGATGATTTCTCGTGAACTATTTCTACGAACGCATCCTCGCGACGCTTCGACCACGCCTCACCCGTGTACCCACAGAAACCAAAACGCTCAAACCCTCGTTCCAGCATATGCTCGGCACCCATTCGTCCAATCGCTGCATCATTGGAACGCACCTGTGGCAATTCTGCAGTGCCTTTTCGGTCCGTCAACTCAACAAACGGCACTCCTGTTTTTGAAATTGCATCGACCAAACGAGATGTTGTCGCCCGAGAGATGATTCCGTGACCCTGCCAATCGTCCAGCCACGTTGGGGGCTGCTTGAATAAGTCTCGTTGCTCCAAAAACACCGACCACTGATCGTGCATCCGCATGTACCGCACGATCCCCGCGAGGAGATCACGCCCGTAGATACTCGACGTCTCAATAATCAGTGCCACATGACGTTTCATAATTTCAGTCTAATCGATTGCGGGCACGTCCATCGAGCATATTAGTGGTGAACTTTTGACTAAAAACCCCACCCGACACACTCGCTTCGTGCCATGTCGACTTTCGCGTACGACTTAGGACACTCAGCTGCTACGGTTGTGACGGGGCAGGGGAGACCCGCTCAAGCTAATCAACCAGTACGTGCCACAATCAAAAGCTATTCCAGTGCCGAAAATAGCCGGACCACTATGACAGGCGATGTTCCGGTTACAGCACAAATTCAGGACTTCGTCAGGACCAACACGGTTTCGCCCGCCTCCAAGTCATGCCACGAGGGCAGGACGCGTTTGTACTCTTTTGAAGTGACAGACAAGACTTTCGCCACTCCTGCAAGAAAAACATGCGAGCAACAGAATGAGGTAATACCTGAAGAAAGAAAGCCTGATTCTCTTCGTTCAAACAGGCACTGGCTCATAAATGCTGATATACCAACTGCGTTGCTTCAGCTCGCGTCAGTTCTGCTTCTGAATTTCCTGATAAAGAAACTTTCTTGTGAAGCAGACCAGAAAGTATTTGTGCTGCCTGCGCACCACGCACCTTGTCTTCCGGGTGTGCAAGGGCAGTCTTAAAACCATCACTCGGATCAAAATCAAAGAATGGCTCTTTGGATTGTGTTGAGTAGTCGTAAAGCGTTTCAATGTATTTAAAAGCAGGATGCCCTCGGGGCACATCTGTGAAGTGTGACGCCGTAATACTGAGCGGAATCTGAAGACCATTCACAACCATTTTGGAAAACTCACCGAGTGTGATCGGTTTATCAGGGCGGAACTGATACGCTTTCAATTCAAGTGATGCTAAGCCTTTTGATTGTTTGGTGTTGTAATCGTTGATATCCGGTCCGGCCACAGCACCCAGCAAACTGAGTTTTTGGACGGCAGTGAATGCAGCTGAGTCACAGGGAAGGTCGGTGTAAAAGAACAGGGTGCAACGCTGTCTTAAAAGTTCATCCTGAATGCTTTGTACAGACACATCTCTGAGCTCCTGCTTGTTGTCGATCGCTAGCGCCGCCGCAGCGCCCGCAGCCTGCCCGAGTGCCGACCAGACGGGTTCCATGCGCACACTACAGATGGCAACATGAGTCGAAGAAATACCGACTGGAAACAGAATGCCATTGTGCTTTTTGGGCACCAGCGTGCCGTAAGGAATCTGGTAGGGCCCCGTTGCATCATGCAAATGCAGCGTACCTTCAGCTGCGCCTTTTCCGGACGCCGGTTCCTG
>JABHNP010000017.1 GCA_018694455.1 Planctomycetaceae bacterium
CAGGGAATTGTTTGTCTGAGGGGTTGGAACAAAATTTACTAACAACAAAAGATTGGTCCTCTGTGAATATCTCGTGGGAGAACCCCTTGATGTATCGCACTGGTGTTCCTGATCCTCTTGAAGTGCACGGGTAGTCGGAAATCTGAAGTCAATCCAGTATTTATTGCTGCGAGACTTCCATGAAAAAGCAGACGTGCTGAATTTATATGGTGGTTGCAGCTGCAGATGAGCCTTATGTATGAGACAAAGGAAGCAAAAGTAATAATGAATGCAAAACTTCCGCGTAGAAAAGTGCTGAAGGCGTTCAGTGGCGTAGCAACAGGAGGTGTAGCCAGCTGTTTTACTTCTGCTGTGCGATCAGAGGAACGTCGCTTGCCGAATGATCGGCCGCGAGTGGGCGTCGTTGGCAATGGAGGCATCGCTCGTTCGCATGCCAGAGGGCTGAAACCGCTTGCCGATATTGTGGCGATTGCCGATGTAGATAAACAGCATCTTGAGCAATACAACGCCGAACATGCTGGCGGGAAAGCTCAGCAGTTCACTGACTACCGTGATCTGATTGATACGAAAGGTGTTGACGCCATTTTTGTCTGTACGCCAGACCATTGGCATGTGAAAATTGCGATCGACGCCATGCGAGCTGGCAAGGACGTCTACTGCGAAAAGCCTGCCACGCTGACAATTGACGAAGGTCGCACGCTTGGCCGTGTCATCAAGGAAACGGGCCGCGTTTTGCAAGTGGGTACACAACAACGCAGCAGTAAAAAATTTCAAACTGCAGTGGCTCTGGCACATTCGCAGCGTCTCGGCAAGATGAAACGTGTGACTGTAGCCATTGGCTCTGGTCCCAAAGGCCCCGCGTTCGACACGTCCAGTCCGCCATCGAACCTGAACTGGAATATGTGGCAGGGCCAGACGCCCGGTGTCGACTATATTGCACAACGTTGTCATGGGAACTTTCGCTGGTGGTATGAATACTCCGGTGGCAAAATGACGGACTGGGGCGCCCATCATGTCGACATTGCCCAGTGGGCTATCGCACCGGATCTGCATGGACCTGAGTCAATCGAATTGGTTCACGCTGAGCACCCGGTGGCGTTTGAAAATGGGGTGCCAACGGTCAGCAATACCTACAACACGGCAACATCGTTCAAAGTGCGATGTGTCTTTTCGGGTGGTGTTGAGATGTTCATCGTCAACGATGCCAACGATCTCGGTTTTGATAACGGCATCATGTTCGAAAGTGACGGGGGGCGTTACTTTGTGAATCGGGGCAAGTTGACCGGTAGCCCTATTGAAGACCTTGCTAAGAATCCGCTGCCGGAAGACCTGTTTACCAAATTGCGAAAAGGCCAAGGCAAGCTAAGTCATCGTGAAAACTTTTTCGCTTGTTGCGATTCACGCGCTACTCCGATTTCTGATGCCGAAAGCCATTGTAGACATCTCAATACGTGTCATCTGTCGAACATCGCCGTTCGTCTGGGACGATCACTTAAGTGGGACGCTACCAAGCAGCAGGTCGTTGGTGACGAACAAGCCAATGCGTTTCAGAAACGCGTGCAGCGAAAGGGGTTCGAAGTTGTTTAAAACGACACTCGAAACGCAGGACATTTTTCATGAAACATCACATTGCATTAACCATTGTTCTCAACGTTCTACTGGCCTGTCAAAACTGCCTGGCTTCAGAGGTTCAGCACCACAAGGTCCACGCGGAACCTCTGTCCAGAATTGCGGATGACGTTGTTAGACAGACAGTTTTCGATCTACCTGCCACCAAGACCGATGCCCAGCCGACTCGCTACAACTTATGGATGTATCAGAATTTCATGCTTCTGGAGGGAATGGATGCATTGGGTGAGGTGACGGGTAACGAGGAATACAAGAGATATGCGAGCTGGAACATCGACTTCTTCGCTGCCTGGCAGTCTGAATTTGGTGACACGATGGCAGTGGGTCCTCAAAGGTATTCCAGGCCACGTGAAATGTGGCATTGCGGAATGATCGCGGCATTTGCTGAGCGGCAACGGATCCAGCCAAACCCGGAGTTTGTGAAAGGAATGGCGACGTTTGATGCCCTACTCGAAAAGGCACCGGCTTTTAAAGATGGTGTGCTCGTTCGAAAGAAGTCGGGAAACCGTGGGTTAGGACTTCAGATCGATGACCTTTACATGATCACTCCGTACTGGTGCCGGAAAGCGGAACTGCTGAAGGATCCCAAGTGGTTGGATCGAGCCATCGAGGAGTCCCTAGACTACTTCGATTATCTATGGGACAAAGACGACAAACTGATGCATTGCCTGTGGCTTGAAGAAAACAAGGCACCCTACGGCCTGTATTGGGGGCGGGGAAATGGCTGGTACATCATGGCCGTTACTGATCTGCTCACCTTCATCCCTCAAGACCACCCGAAACGGAATGAAGTGCTGGAGGACTATCGCACCTTTATAAATGGGATCATTCGCAGACAGGGCAAGCGTGGTCTTTGGCATCAAATTCTCGATCGCCCCGACGTTTACCCTGAGGCCTCATGCTCGGGCATGTTCACCTACTGCATTCTGAAAGGAGTCAATGAAGGGTGGCTGGATTCGAGTTTCCACGAAGCCGGAACGAAGGGCTGGCGAGGGCTCTTAACCTTAGTAAATGATGAAGGTGAGATTACCAGAGTCTGCCCAGGCTCCGATATAAGTGAAGACCCAAATTACTACTTGAAAACCAAGGCTCCGAAATCACACGATCAGCACGGCATCGGTCCGTTTCTGCTTGCTAACGCAGCATATTTACAAGCAAACAAGACGCTGAAAGCGTTGGATAAATCCGCGCCTTAGAAAGACACACCATGAAACGTCACGTTGCATCAATCATTGTTCTCAACGCTCTACTGGTCTGGCAAAACTGTCTGGCTGCAGAGGTTTCACATCACAAGGTAGACGTCTGTGTGTATGGCGGCACAGCGAGTGGCGTGATGGCAGCATTGGCCGCTGACAAAGATGGGGCGAATGTCATTCTTGTCGAACCAAGTCGCTGGCTTGGTGGCATGACTGGTGGAGGTATCAACCATCTAGACTGGGGCAAAGGTAACACGGTCGGCGGCTCGACCTATAAAATTTTGATGGAGGGAGTCAAGGAGCAACCAAGAGCTCATGGCGGACATGCCGTACAAGGTGTCGGTAACAAAGAGTATCGTGAGCGATTCAAGAAAGCTGTTGAGGATCGCGGCATTACGGTGATCTACAACCATCGCATCGATGAAGTCCATGTAGGCGATAGAACAATCGATTCACCGACACGCAAAGAGCCGATTGCGATGAACGAGTCTGTCGCTGTGACCAACCAGTCCAATTCAATCCGGTCCATCACGCTCGACTACGCCCCGGTCGATGAAACAGGCTGTCCCATTCCTGAGCCGGAGAAGCGGAATGCAATCACGGTCTCTGCGAAAGTGTTCATTGATTGTTCGTACGAGGGTGATGTGCTCGGGATGAGCGGCGTCAGCTACACCTGGGGCCGTGAGTCACGCGAGCACTACGATGAATCACTTGCCGGAGTGCGTCCGAGCCTTTGGGTTCATGACATCGACCCCTACATAGAACCCGGGAATTCTGAAAGTGGATTGGTCCCATTCGTGCAAGATCGGAAGGTCGGTCCTTTGGGTAGTGCTGACTCGTTGTCGATGGGCTACTGTTTTCGCCACGAGTTCGATATGAGCGGGAAGGGCATACCTATTCCTGAGCCAACGAATTATGATCCAGCCGAATTTGAAGTGTATCGCCGAGCCATTCGCGGTGGCGTCGATATTTTTTCAAATCGACATATGAGAACGACACTTAACACGTTCACGGTGCATAAGAAGGCACCGTTTGTTGGTGGTGCCCAATCGAATCGCAATCTGATGGGGTCAACTGTTTACGGGTGCAATGAGAGCTACCCGAACGGTGATTGGGAAACACGGTCGAAGATCTGGAAGTTTCACCAAGATTTTTTGGTCAACTCGATCCATTTTGCAAAAACTGATCCCGTGGCTCCTAAACGTATGAAGGAGCGTGCGGTAAAAACCTCCTTCAGGAAGGGTGTGTTCGATGAGACCGGCGGTTGGCCAAATCAGTTGTATGTCCGCCAGGCCCGTCGAATGGTTTCATCGTACGTTGTGACCCAGAAAGACCTCGAGGGTAAGACTGACCCACCTCATACGGTTGGCCTTGCAGCCTATGGGGTTGATGATTGGCCGTACGCTGTGGTCGTAGAGGATGGCAAAGTCGCTCTGCAAGGCGGCGCTTTTTCCATCGTCTATCTAGATAATGGAAAGTACAACGGCAGCTACAAGATTCCGTACGAGGCCATCGTGCCGCGCAAGGGCGAGTGCGACAATCTGGTCGTGCCCGTCTGCGTTTCAGCTAGTCACATCGCCTTTACGTCGCTTCGTATGGAACCTGTCTGGATGGTCCTCGGTGAATCAGCAGGCGTGGCCGCCGCCATCGCGGTCAATGATGATATTCCTGTGCAGGACGTTCCCTACGATACGCTCCGGCACAAGCTTGATGAGTTGGAGCAGAAACTCGAACGAGTTCAGGGACCGATCAACGATAACCAAAAGTCTGATCAGTCAATCCGCTGGCAGTCGCAGAAGGAATGGGACAGTCAGAAGAAAGGCTGGGAGTGGCTCTTTCCTCATATCGATACAAATGCTGACGGCACGATCTCAGCCGAAGAGTATCGCGGCTTCCAGAAATTCAAGACAGGGCATGAGGACTGGGAAAAAACACTTTGGGGAAAGAAGAAACAGGTTTCAACCGGTCGTTTGGATCGCGACACTCCGAACATTGTCTTGATTTTTGCTGATGACCTCGGGATCGAAGCGCTCAACACATTTGGCGGCCATGGAGTCCGGACACCACATCTCGACAAGCTGGCGAGTAACGGAATGGTGTTTACCCATTGTTTTGCCAACCCGGCGTGCTCTCCTTCGAGAGCCGAGATCATGACGGGCACCTATCCAAGGTTTACCGGCATCAAACATGTTCTGGCGAAGTGGAGCGATGACACCTACCTGGATCCAGAGAAGTTCAACAGTTTTGCCAATCAACTGAAAAAAGTGGGATACGCAACTGCGATTGCCGGAAAGTGGAATGTCTCGTGGCTTGAAAGGAACAATACGGTACGCGATTTCGGCTTTGATGAGTCGTGCCTCTGGCAGATGTATGACCAGGACGGTGTCAAACGATCGCGATACTACGAGCCACATTTTCGTATCAACGGCAAAGTCGAAGAAGAAGCGATCGCCGACCAATTCGGCCCGGACGTTCTGGCAGATTTTTTGATCGACTTTATGAAACGTAAAAAAAACGAGCCCTTCCTCGTCTATTACCCAGCGTTATTGGTTCATACGCCCTATGTCAGGGTTTCTGGCGGCGAGGCGACCAGTCGTCTTCCTGATTCAGAGCAGAAAAACGGCCCTGAGTGTTTTCCTGAAATGGTTGAGTACCTCGACAAGAATGTTGGGCGACTGGTGAACGCTGTCGATGACCTTGGTATCAGCAACAACACGATCATTCTCTTTTGCGCAGATAATGGCACGCATGGCCCAGTGACTTCTATCTGGGGAGAGAACCGCACCAGAATCAAGGGCGGCAAGATGACGATGACTGATCGAGGTTCACGAGTTCCCCTAATTGTCAGATGGCCGGGGACTGTTGAGTCAGGAACACAGTGTGATGATCTGGTCGAGCTGGCAGATTTTCTTCCAACATTTCTGGAAATTGCTTCGGCTCCACAACCAATGCAGCGCATTCACGGACAAAGCTTTTTGCCGCAACTTAGAGGAGAAGATGCGCATTCAAGAGAATGGGTTCACATCGAGTATAAGAATGAACGACACATCAGAACTAAAGACTGGATCTATACCGACAAGGGAACGTTGACCAAAGTCAACGAGTTCGGTCAGCCGGAGAATGACCCGGAAGAACAAAATGATCAGTCGGCAGTCCGTGATGAAATGAGAAAGATATTTGCTTCAATCGATGGAGTGTAATGATGCGCCGCCGCGTGACATTTCTATGTTGCCCACCTTGGACATGGTGCTGTTCAAGCCCGCCCACAAGCATGATGAATACGATAAAATAATGAAAAGATCTCTTGTCACGTTAGGCTTTTTCTCACTAGCACTCATGCTGGTGGCATCTTTTGCTCAAGCCCAGGAAAAACCGAATGTCGTTTTCATCCTTGCCGATGACCTCGGTTATGGTGACCTCGGATGCTACGGCCATCCTTATGCGCAAACGCCGAATATCAATAGCCTCGCCAAAGACGGCACACGGTTTACCCGGTTCTATGCAACAGGAGTGACCTGTCAGCCAAGTCGGGTTGGGTTTATGACCAGCCGACATCCATGCAGCTTTGAACGCCGAGTCGGCGACTATGGTTTCGATGGTCGCCCAACGATTACAGAACTCCTCAACAAAAACGGCTATGCCACCGGCCATTTCGGAAAGTGGCATATCGGACCTGCAGCTGGAGGAAAAAAAGCGTCCGACCTACATCCACCTGCTGATAGCTACGGCATCGACGAGATTGAAGTTCTCAGTTCTCTGAAAGATCACACAAAAGGACGTGACGACAACACGTTTGAAGCGGCTATCAATTTTATCGAACGGCATAAGGACGAACCATTTTATGTCAATGTCTGGGCCCACATTTCACACTTTAGCATCCCATCGGACACCGTGTTTGCGGAGAAGTTCAGCAACCTACAGGTCGATGAGTCGCTCTTTGGGTCGTACATGAAGGCCACGAAGTTTGATATCTGTCGAGACGAATGGGGACGAAGCGTCAATGACTGTATGAAAAACTACCTCGCCGATGTCTGGAGTTTGGACGCGGCTATTGGGCGGTTATTGACAAAGCTTGATCAGCTAGGCCTTTCTGAGAACACTATCGTTGTTTTTGCCAGTGATCAGGGGCCCGCGAGAAACACGCTCAACACACTGAAAGCAAATCAGGTCGGTGACACGACTCGTGCAAACATGATGGGGTGGACCAAGGGGCTTCGAGGCGGAAAGCACGAGATGTACGAAGGTGGGCCACGAGCTCCATTTATTGTGCGTTGGCCAGGCAAGGTCCCTGCTGATGCTGTCAACGACACCAGTATTCTTTCTGGGTTGGACTTCCTGCCGACGGTGTGTCGACTGACCGGCACGTCTTACGATACGAGGATGGTCGAGGGTCATGATGTTGCTGACATCTGGCTTGGGGGAAATCGAATTCCTGAGCGGTTCCTTTTTTGGAAGAAGCAATATCCAACTGCTCTGCATGGCGATTGGAAATACCACGTCAATCGACGTGAAGGTGACGAACTCTATGACCTTGCAACTGACCCAAATGAAACCATGAATGTCATTGACACACATCCTAAGCAAGCAGCGACAATGCTCGAGGTGATCGCGGCTTGGGATGAGTCTTTGCCAATGCCATCGGCGAAGGCTACGCCCCAACAGGTGAATGCTGTGACAGAAAGTACTGAGGCAAGGAAGTCCATAGAGGGAAAGAGGAAACCGGAAAAGAAACAGGACTCAAAAGGTAAAGCAGAGGAAGTATCGGATGCTTTATATCCTTGGCGAAATGTCACCGGATCGTTGCAACAGAACTGGTTTGAGTTGCACGACGGGTTGAAGAATTCGCAATACATCTTTGAAGTTGAAAAGAAAGGTACTGTTGCCTTTGTCGGTGGGTCTATTACTGGGATGCCGTGGCGAAAGAAGGTGATGGAAAATCTCAAGCGACGTTTTCCTGCAACAGAATTCAATTTCATCCTTGCTGGGGTCGGTTCAACGGGAACGATGTATGGTGCCTTTCGGCTGGATCGTGACGTTATTCAAAAAGGGAAAGTAGACCTGCTGTTCGAAGAAGCAGCGGTCAATGATGTGTCTATTGGTCGGACGGCCGAACAATCAATGCGAGGAATGGAAGGCATCATCCGGCATGCACGGCAGGCGAACCCTGATATGGATGTCGTCATGATGCATTTTGCCTGCACGGAAAAAATCGAAGACTATGAGAATGGGAAGACACCCGAGGTGATTGAGAGTTTTGATACAGTGGCCGCACGCTATGGAGTGCCGACGCTTGATATTACCAAGGAGGTCTATGAGCGTATCGAGCGAGGAGAGTTCACGTGGAAGGATGACATCAAGGGTGTGCACCCATCGCCCTTTGGGCAGCAACTCTATGCAGACAGCATTGAGCGGCTGCTCGATGAAGCATGGTCGGGAAAGCCCCGGCCAGTGGCTGCTCATGCAATGCCTGAGAAACTTGATCCCGCCTCGTATAGCGAAGGCAAGCTGTTTGCGCCACGAATTGCCAAAAAACGAAACGGGTTTGCCGTTGAGGCTGATTACGACGCGGCAGCCGAAGGCGGAAAGGTGCGGACCGGTTGGAACGAGCGACCGCAGTTGGTCGGATATAACCCGGGAGACAGCTTTGACCTTCCCTTCATAGGTTCCGCAGTCGCTATCCAGGTGATCGCTGGTCCCCAAGCCGGTATCATCGAGCACAGTGTTGATGGCTCGGACTGGGTAGAACAAGATTTGTTTGTTGAAAAGAATAGCTTCAAGCTGCACTTAAACCGGATTTATATTCTGCGAGAGGGACTCGACACGGACGTGCCACACACCTTGTCCGTTCGGATCAGTGAGAAACGGAATGCCCTGAGTAAAGGAAATAATTGCCGCATTGTCTATTTTGGTCTGAACGGTGACCATCGCACCCCAAAAGGTGTCGATGTGGATGGAATCTATTTCGACGGCTCAAATGGAACTGGTCCAGAGAAGTAGACGCCGAGCCGTTTGGAAAATCTGATTAGACTCTCAATGAAGCGGGACTTCTTGTGAATTGCACGACGAAAAGAATACCTATGAACTTCTGCAAAACCATTTTCGCGTATCTGATCCCGTTGACCGCATTTGTGAACTGTACTTGTGCTGCGGAGCGCCCCAATATCCTGTTTTTTTTTGCCGATGACTGGGGTCGGTATGCAAGTATTTATGCTGAAAAAGATAAGCCTTCACTTAACGATGTGATCTCCACGCCCAACATTGATCGTATTGGTCGGGAAGGCGTGGTGTTTGAAAACGCGTTTGTTCCCGTTGCATCGTGTTCACCATGTCGTGCCTCGCTCGCTACGGGACGCTACTTCTGGAACTGTGGTTCAGGAGCGTTTTTAAATAGTAAGGGGAGCAACTGGGAAGGGCATGATAATCCGATGAAGAGTCTGCCGAAGTTTGGTGACCTGCTCCGTGACTCCGGCTACTTCGTGCAGCGCTCCAGAAAAACATTTGCTTTCACGCAGAGCCGCTCGAACTCAGCGATGAAAAGCTTCGGTAAGGTTCCCTATGAACGCTACGGTCTATACGTTGGCACCGCTACGAACGAGCAGGAACGTCAGCAGCGGCACGATGAAGTTGTCGATAACTCCCGCCGCGAAATGCAACGCATCCTCGTTGGCACACCCGAGGGAC
>JABHNP010000350.1 GCA_018694455.1 Planctomycetaceae bacterium
TACTGCTTGCCGCTTTCATCCCAATATCTGTTCTGGGCCATGCAGGGTTTCAATTTTTTGGCATTCATTCTCATTGTAATTGCCAGACTGCTCACAAAAGTAGCTCTAACAACTATGGGAAATCATGTCACCATCGCAATCACAGCCACAACCATGGTGACGCACACACGGACACCACCCAACAATGGCCCTCACACAATTCATCGAACCCCCTCTCTTCATCTAGTGACTCACAAGATTGTGTCCTCTGCCAGTTTCTGAGACATGCAAAGCCACAAGTCAGTCTTATAAACATTCCTGATTCTGTGTCCTCTCTTGCGTTCCAAAGGTTGATCTTTTTGAATGACATTCTTGTCGTCTTCGATCATTCCCTACGACCAATCCCTCGTGGCCCGCCTGCTCACGTCTCATAGCAGCGACTGCACTAGGACAATTTACAGTTCCTGTAATGTGCGATAATGTGAGTCGTTCCACTGCAATAAGGCTTCAGTCATTCCATATCAACATGTGGCGGCATGACAGTGTCACCTCCCATGAATTGGAAAACAGATCTGAGTAAATCAGCCCCTACGTAGCACTTCTAACCGAGTGCATTAGGATTTACCAGTAAACTTGTTCGGGAAAGATGTCATGGTGAATACTAAAAATCCAACACTCCCAATGCCACGCCGCTTAAGGGCTTACTATTGGATAAGTTCACACAATTGGTGCGGATTTGCAGACCCTCTTGTCGCTGCAATAAAAACTCCTCTGGGAGCACTTAGTGCTGCTTTCATTATTGTTCTCATGCTCGGTTTCGCGGTGGGAACAAGTATGTTTTGGGCAGCGGGTACAATTTTCTTCATTGGTTTAGTTGGAACACTTTGGCCAACTCTCACAATCCGAGGCCTCCGTGGCGAATTAGAATTTGAACGTCGCAGGGTAACCGAACGAGAGCCTGTTCAAACAAAGTTAACACTTGAGAACCGTTGGCCCTGGCCAACATGGGGAATCATGTGCAGACGCGACCTTTCTGAACGAGAGCCTGCCGCTTGCGGCGGCCTACCGGCGGCTAGCAAAACAACATTTACATCTTTATTTACCCCGCTGACCCGTGGAGTTTACCCTAAGCAAAAATGTCTCATTTCCACCGGGTTCCCATTTGGAATATGCAATCGTGCACGCCCAACAAAGATCAGAAATAGGCTCATCGTCTGGCCGCGAACGGTACAATTAAAAAGTTTGCTTGACAGTGCCGAAACAAGGCCATCCGATGATCGATTTACGGATGCCCGTTGTGGTGAATCCGGCGACGTTCTAGGAACTCGACCTTTTCGTAATGGTGACTCCCTTCGTCGTATTCATTGGCCACAAACTGCCAGGACCGGCACTCTTGTAGTCTGTGAACGTCAGGCAACTGCAACCTCTGCCATTCGAATTGTGTTCGATACGGACCCCGCAGTTCATGAAACAATGAACGGTGAAAGTAGTCTTGAGTGGACTATTCGAATTGCGGCAAGCATTGCCGTGTCGTACCAGAGTAAACAAGCCGCTGTTGAATGCTGTTTTCGTGATCGTTGTATTAAACTTGGACACGGAACCAGTGGGATCGTTCGGTTTTTTGATCAGTTATCGAACCTTGAATCTGTTGCATATGACACGACTGCAGACAATCCTCGCTCCCAAGGAAATCTGACACCGTCTTCCAAGAAAAATCGTTCAGACTGTGGAGTTTTTGAGGTACGAATCACAACACAAAAAGGACTTCAACAAGTCTCCGAAGGACGATCAATTCAGGGTGATCAGTTATGCATTGTGCTTTCCAATGAACACAGTGACGAATCTACTTTTATAAAACATACAAAATTTGGAAGGACAATTTGGATCCGACAAGCTGACGATCCTTTATTAGCTTTCCAAAACTCATGGGAAAAGCTCTGCCATGTTGGCTAAACCATACCCACATTCTAAAGAGAATAAAAAGGTGGTCCAGAGGCTTCCTCGAAGGGGATTGTCTGGCTGGCTCTGTATTGCAATGGCGATAATTGCATCTGCTGCTGTAGATGCTGCTGGCTTCGGATTCGTGGTCCCACCAGAACCGAATACTTTCTGGACAACCTCTTTAACACTTGCAGCTATTACCATCGTGCTATCAGAAGGTGTGCGGCGCCTCGCACCAGCCATTGGAAGTACGAATAACTCTCGCCGTTTGTGGGCTATGGGCATCACAGCCATTGGATTCTGCATAGAGATGCCATTGCGAATTTACTTAGAAGCACCTCACTTGATGGACTCTTTGCTCCTCACACTCCTCCGAAATGCAATCATTGGACTCGCAACATTATCACATCACCCTCTTAATCAGGGGCCATCAGCTGCACTTAGTACATTTGTATTCGTCTTTTCTTCTGCATGCTTCGACTCTTCAATCACAACATTACCGTACTGCAACGCGCTTTCAATCGCATTCGCGATTACTTCGATTAGCTGGCTTGGTGCACGATATTGGGAACGTCTCAATATCACACTGACGTCTACTGTCGTTCACCGGAAACGCCCTTGGTGGACAGCGCTGCTGGCAATTCCATTAGCCTTGCCACTCCTGCTGCCCGTAGCGGGTGGCCGACTTATTGAAACAGAGGGATGGCTACCAACATCAGGCGGTGGCGATGACGCATCACCAATGGCACGCGATGGAATTGGAGACGGTGACCTTCTTGTTGCAGGCTTGGATAACATTCGTAGCTTTGCACCGATCGAAAACGCTCCTTTTGCAGCTTCGCATGACCCAACACTCTATGACGTTTTCGACGAAAGCTACAATGAAGCGGTTTTTACAAAGAAAAAACGACAAAGAGTTATTAGCCTGGCGCCGGAGATTCAGGCCCTCGCTGAAAATCACAGAATGGCACAGAGCAAAAAAGGATCACGTGAATTCTCAACGGTTCGTCGGCCCGGTAAAGCAAAAACAAAAGCAATATCCAGCATTGACAGCGACGCTCTAATTTACCTTCGAGGCCGCCTTCCTCTCCACCTTAAACTCGAATCATTTGATATCTATGATGGGACGTCCTGGTCCGAAGAACCCCCGGCCGAAACCGTACCAGAGTTGAGTCTTGAGACCATCGCTAACCGCCCATGGCTTCGAGTTGGTGTGCAAACAAAAATAAATGACCCACACGCAGAGACAGAAGTACACGCAATTAAGGTCATTAATCTGAAAACCAACCGGGTGCCGACCCCAGTTCAACTTACGGGTGTATCTATCGACAAACTCAATCGAGCCGACTTTTTTCGCTGGGAACAACCAGGAATCATTGGCGTTGACAGAGACAGCCTGCCAGAACTTACGACACTTCACGTTCAATCTCGAGTTGTTGATGTTCGAAAGTTGGAGGACAAAGACTACTCTGAGATTTTTTCCAAACCCCAATACCGCCAAGTTGATGACGGTGAGTCCTCTCTTCGTGTGCGCAGATTAGCGCGACGATTGACATTTGGGAAACAAAGAGGCTGGCAACAAATTGACGCAATTATGAATCATCTTCGTCAAGATTACACACTTGACGACGACGCCCGCGCGACTGGAAATACCGGACACACAGTTGAGGAGTTCCTCTTCGAGACAAAACGCGGACCTGATTATCTTTTTGCGACGTCTGCCGTATGGCTGCTACGTTCACTCGATTATCCCGCGAGATTCGTTAGTGGATTCTACGCAAGCCCTGATCGATATGACGTGAGAAGTGGTCTGACCCCAATTCTGTCGGAAGATGTCCACTGCTGGGCGGAGGTCCTCGTCCAACGTGATAATTGGGTCACGCTGGAGCCGACCCCAGGCTACAGGGTTCTTGCACCACCACTCAGTCTCATGGAACGAATGGCGAAGATTACAGGCCTCATCTACGCACGAATGCTACGACATCCACTCCATACCGGAGGCCTCTTTTTTGTAAGTACAATGTGCCTTTTGTTTCGGCGGCGGATAATGGACGTTGTTGATGTTTCCTTCCTGCGTCTCCGAGCGTTCTGGAACAAAAGCTGGCATACACTCCATACCATGCGGACCATCGATCGACGCTGCCAACGCGTCGGCTTGCGTCGACCAAAAGGAATGTCTCCGCGTCGTTGGCTACAAGTTCTGGCTGACCAAATCAACATTCAACGAGGATCACCTCATTTCCCAAAAAAAGCCGTCCACGCGGCGACTGAACCATTCCTACACAGGGTAGAATGTGACCTTTACGACCCCGCTAACAAGCAATTGACACAACAATCATTACAACCAATATGTAATGCCGCACTGGCAGTATGGTCATGGAGCAACCTCGTGGCAATTGACCGACGCTCAGCACACACTACGAAACCAAATCCTTCATTCCAACAACCTCATCACGAACGAGTTTAA
>JABHNP010000202.1 GCA_018694455.1 Planctomycetaceae bacterium
ACTACAGTCGTTAAAACGCAGAGTCCAACGGCTACGAAGACACCTCGACGACTTGGGCCGAGCACAAGGGGTATTCCAAGTAAGACGAGAGAGATATCGAGAAATGGAGTAACAAAACGAGCATGGACACGCAGGGGAACCTCAGCACCAACCCCTAAACTCGGGTTTGAAATTGCATAGATCAGATTGACGGTTGATGAATAAAGGCTCCAGTTACTGGAACCAATCATTTGCTCAAAACGTACACCACTTGTTACAAAACATTCGTTTGGTCTCAGCCAAGGTGAGTTTTGAGCAGTATAAATTATGGTTTTATTTTGAAGCTTTAGAGCTGGTAGAGAATCAATGTCGGGAGGTCCTGTTACCCCAGAGAGAAGATATCCTGCAGGATGCTCCGCAGCTTCGGGCCTCCAGATTGCTTCAGCAGCGTCTATTTGTGGGCCAAAATCAGCAAGTAATGGTGGCATTAGCAGGCTCGGAGAGTCTATGCGTCGTAAAGCTTCTTGGTAGGTTTTCCCACGGAACAGTATTTCAGTCTGATGGTCATATCGAGCCTCAAAGTTTTTTTGAGTCTGTCCATCTAGATCCTGCGCATTCCGCGAGATTACGAATCTTATTGAGGGTAATACAAACTCTCGATTGCCAATCGCGAGAAAACTAACAAAGAGTGTGAAAAAAATTGCTGGTTTTGCAATTCGCCACCGAGTAACACCGGCCGCCAGAAGCGCCGTTAATTCGTTATGACGCTCAAGCCATGATAACGCGAACATGCCACTGGCTAGTGAGATAATTGGACTTGTTGCATCGAAAAAAGAAATGAGGCGATAGCCGTAATACGTACCCAAGACCTTGGCTAAGCCACCTGTTTTTTCAGCATGAAGTGCAAACTCTTCAAGGTTTGTGAATGCGTCAATGACAAACGTAAGGCCGGCAAGGCTTATGAAAACAATACAGAATGCTTGGAACTGCGCTCGTAATAAATAGCGATCAATCAGCATGAAATAAGTTGCCGAAGGAATGGAAGCCGGGTTTTCTCGAGGATATCGATTTCCTTGAAGGATGCCGAGTCCCCGAAAGATAGGTAGGCTATGTGTCAGCGTCAATTCTGTGTTTTGGTTTTAATTGGTGAGATGTGCGATGGTAAGAAAGTTTTGGAGACCATCATCTATCTGGGCTAACTGCAAGGGGTGGGCAGTTTGTCACTTTGTTGAGCTGGGACAAATCTTTTTTCCGGCGAGTTGTCCGGCCTGTGGCGAGAATATCTCTTTTACAAGTGAGACAGGGGAAGAAAGACCCACTGCCAAATTTTCTTTATGTGAAAACTGCGTGGCAGTCTTCACAGACGTCAGTCCGAGATGTGACCGCTGCGGTTTGCCAAAGTGTTCTGGATCTTCATGTGAACATTGTCAAAGGCTTGTTGATCAACTCGGTATAAAGAATATTTTGTGGCAGCAAATATTTGTACTTGGGACTTACAAAGACGGCTTACGGGCCGGGGTCATCGCCGGGAAAAAACCCTCCGGCGAAGACCTTGTCGAAGCACTTTCCAAGCTTCTTGTGAGTCAGCGGACATCTATGAAGGAGTTGAGAGTAGATGCTGTCATTCCAGTGCCGATGCACTGGCGGAGGCGCTGGGTAAGGGGAACGAATTCTGCTGATATCATGGCAAAGCAAATTGCTTCGTCCCTCAGGGTGCCCTACAGATGTGACATACGGTGTAAAAGGGTGAAGAGTCCCCAGAAGTTATTATCAGCCAAGATGCGGACTGTAAATATGGCTGGCATGTTTTATGTAAGAGGGAATCAACTCAAGGGCAAACGAGTGCTGGTTGTGGATGATGTTGCAACGACAGGAGCCACATTGTCAGCCATAACACACTGCCTGCTGGAGATTGGTGCTACAGTTGTTTACGCTGCTGTTCTTGCAAGAACGGATGAAGTCACTAATCATGACAGCAAGCAATAGGGTTGGCCTCAAGGGTTTTTTGAGAAAAAAATGAGTCAGCGCGAACAACGAGAAACTGGAAAAGCCTCAGCTGTGATATTGCGGGTAGGAACCCGTGGTAGTCAGCTCGCCCGAACTCAAACAGGACATGTACGGGAAAAGTTAAGTAATCTTGGCTTCGATGCACAAGAAATTATACTAACAACCCGTGGAGATCAGCAACAAACTGTTCCAATTGCACAAATCGGAAACGATGGAGTTTTTGTTCGGGAGCTTGAAAAAGCTCTTCTTGAAGATCGCATTGATCTAGCGGTGCATAGTCTGAAAGACCTGCCAACGGCGATGACACCAGGCCTGGAGTTCGCGTGCGTCCCTCCGAGGGCAACTCCATTTGATGTTTTGGTAAGCAGAGAAGGCATCGGATTGTCGAATCTGCCAACGGGAGCACGTGTTGGTACGGCGAGTGTACGTCGTAGAATTCAGGTGCAAGCGATTCGCCCGGATGTTAAAGTTGTTCCAATAAGGGGTAATGTTGATTCGCGGCTTAAGCGTCTTGAAAATGACGAGCTAGACGCTGTCATTCTTGCTGCTGCTGGCCTTGAGCGACTTGGCCACGAGGCACGGATTTCAGAAGTCTTGCGTCCACCAAATTTTTGGCCTGCTGTTGCACAAGGTGCTCTGGTAATCCAAATCAACTCTGCAAATCACCGTGTTCGAGAATTGCTTAGGCCAATACATCACCCTGAGACCTACTTTGCAACGATTGCAGAACGTGCTTTGTTATCATCGCTTGCGGGTGGATGCTTGGCGCCTATCGGCAGTTGGGGAAGGTTTGAACAAGGCAAGGAATTATCTCTCGGTGGATGTGTGTTATCTGATAGGCGAGGCAAGATAGAAATAGTCACAGCGACCTGTTCGTCACAGGTCGGCGATTCTGAGAGTGCTGTGTTGCTTGGCCACAACGTTGCGGCAGAGTTGCTCAATCAAGGTGCTCAACCATTGCTGGACATAATGAGAGACGATGAGAACGTGTCTGACTGACTGGTAAACTCAAGTAGTGCTTCTGAACCAGGTTCTTGCCGCTTTAAAATGATGTCCTGCGCAGTGTGTTTACAGGACGAACCTTTTGAAGAAATATTTTTCATTAGGGGTCGACGGATTGTACCAGGCTATCCCCCCCGCCCGGTTCACTCCAAATGGTGGGTTCATGCAATGCGGATTTGATAAAAAATTTCGTACTAAGAGCAAGGTTGGATAAACTGCTACCATATTAAAGTTGAGATTCCCTGCCGCAGGCTCTCAACACTAGGACTTTGATATAGAAAATCAATCTGTTCTTAGACTGCAGTCAGCCGACTCGCCAAAAATGGTGAGCATTGACTGTAAAATCGGAGAAATGTCCACGATTCGTCTGAGAAACGGTAAAAATATATCAGCGAGAGTCGCTATTAATTCTGAGGATTACGTAATCCCTTCAAATACGAGGCTGATGGATGTCGTTAGACCTCGAAAATGTTCGGTCCCATTGTTGATACGTATTTTAGATGACTGAAGACCCAATCAAAATAATTATTGCCGATGATCACGAGGTGGTCAGGTGTGGGCTTGTATCCCTACTTGACAATTCACACGTGGAAGTGGTCGCAGAGGCTGAATCCGGTGACGAAGCGGTCAAGCTAGCAAAGAGGTGTAAGCCTGACGTTATCTTGCTTGATGTCAGAATGCCTCCAGGGGCAGACGGCCTTGCAGCACTGGAAAAAATTCGTACTGATGCTCCAGGGGTGTGTTGCATCATGCTTACGACATTTGATAACCCCACATATATTGCGAGAGCAGTTGCATCCGGAGCTCACGACTACGTGCTCAAGGGCTGCAGCCGCCAAGAACTACTCGATGCAGTCACAGGAGCTGCTTCTGGGAAACTGCCAATGCGTGCTGGAGAGTTACGTAGAGTCGCGACAACGATGGCAAATCGTATCGCGACGCCCGACCCGGATGTTCCATTGACCCAAAGAGAAATGCAGGTTTTGAGGCACGTAGCATTGGGACTTTCAAACAAGGAAATTGCCAAGTCTCTTACCATTAGTGTGGAAACGGTCAAAGAGCATGTCCAGAATATTTTGCGAAAGTTATCTGTAAGTGACAGGACGCAGGCCGCTGTGTGGGCTGTAAGGCGTGGACTTGTGTAGCTATACCTATTGAGCGCGCGGGTGTGCACTTTCAAAAGCTTCAAGAAGTCGACTCGTTGTGACATGCGTATAAATCTGTGTCGTAACGAGGCTTTTATGTCCCAGAAGTTCTTGCACGCTTCGAATATCTGCACCAGCGTCAAGTAAATGGGTTGCAAAACTATGCCTGAGCGTATGTGGGCTTGCTCGTCCGGCAAGCCCTGCAGTTACCAGATGTTTTTCTAATAACCGACCGACACTTCGAACCGAAAGACGCCCACCGAATTTATTGATAAAGAGTGGGTGTGTGTGAACTGTTGATTGAAGCTTCCCGAATCTCTTTCTGACAGGTTGCCATCGCTGAATAGCTTGCTTCGCGTGAGACCCAACAATTCCGAGCCGCTCCCGACGTCCTTTGCCCTGTACCTTGACGGTCCCAGACTCTAGATCGAGGTCAGTGTCATTCACGGCAGCCAATTCCGCTACACGAACGCCGGAAGAATAAAGAAGTTCCAGGATTGCTCGATCACGAAGCCCGGCATCAGTTGTAGCTGAAGGTGCTACTAGTAAATTCGCTATTTCATCTCCAGTGAGAAACTTTGGGAGCGAACGGCCTCGCTTCGGGCTCCGCAGCGGCTGCGCCGGGTTTGATGAAACCCACCCTTCTCGATGGCCGAACCGATAGAAGCTGCGAATGCTAGCCAATTTGCGGGCGATCGTGGTGGGGGCGTAGCCCGTGGAGTGCAGGGCGGCTGCATATCTCCGAAGCATAACTGTGGTTACGTCAGCCGGTTGTGTGCATCCAGCATCTTGCAGGTAGTCGAAAAGCTGGAGCAGATCTTCTCGGTAACTTTTTACGGTATGGGTTGCCCCACCTCTTTCAGCTACCAAAAATCGCAGGAAGCGAGACAACCCCTCTTTGAAAGCAGGTCCAACTGCGTGATCAACCATAATCTTGTGTATTACAAGGAGTTTTTTGAGTTGTTATTGAAAGGATTCTTCTGCCAGTGAACTTACGACGTGCGTCGATCAACTCGTGGAGCAATTCCCTCTCTTCGGGAATGCGACTTGTTTTGGCGAATTTTCTGACCAAGAACAGAGGCGTCATACCACGAAAAGCTGAGTTTTGGATCGGCAGCATAGCGATTGAGCGTTTGTAGAGTTTCGGCTCGACTTTCGTCGTCGTATAAAAATACGTAACGCTCACTACCCTTTACGAGTGCAACGACATTGATATCCCGAGAGGCCATAGGTGCTTTCCCTCCAGCGGAA
>JABHNP010000313.1 GCA_018694455.1 Planctomycetaceae bacterium
ATGATTCAGTTGTATGGCTTCATGTTGCGGCCAGAGAGACGCTGTTGCCTATTCTTGCAGGAAATTCCCGCTGATGACGACCCTTACTGATGGCCCCCAGACAGGTGCTAATTTAAAAAAGGCCGTACACCACCATCGGCTGGCAAGCAAGAGAGGCCTTCTTGAGCGTATGTTTACGCTATGGTTTCGCGGGTTTGTTTATAATCAGATTTGGGAAGACCCGCGGGTTGACGCTGAGGCTCTGCACATTGGCCCAGAGTCGAGCCTTTTAACAATCTCTAGTGGTGGTTGCAACGTCTTAAACTACTTGGTCCACAAACCAAAGAAAATTGTCGCAGTCGATCTTAATGCAAATCACATGTGTCTCACACGGCTCAAACTTGCCGCTGTAAAACATCTACCTGACTACGAAACGTTTTATAATTTTTTCGGATACGGCCAACACAAAGATAATGTTGCTGTTTACCAAAAATACATACGGGAACATCTCGACTCAAAAACACGTACCTTCTGGGAATCAAGTGATTGGCCAGGAAAAACCTTTGGCCCGAAACGAATTAGTTACTTTAAACGTGGGCTCTACAACCAAGCCAAACTTGGACAATTCTTTCGTGTCATACACGGCCTTGCACGCCGTATGGGAAAGGATCCTGCCAAACTTCTAGGTGCTCGTTCAATCGCCGAGCAGGAACAGATTTTCGACGAGTACTTCGGTCCTTTATTCAACAATCGACTTGTGCGATGGATGGGCAGGCAGCCCGTAGCTGTTTACAGCCTCGGAATTCCGCCAAGCCAGCACGCGGCAATGCTTGAAGAATCTGGAGGCAGTGGACAGAAGCTTTTTGATACTTACAAGCAGAGAATTCGTCGTCTCGCCTGCGGATTTTCATTGGAAGACAACTATTTTACATGGCAGGCATTCGGGCGACGGTATGACCACGAACATCGAAAAGCTCTACCGGACTATCTCAAAGAAGAGAACTACCATACGCTCCGCGATATGGTCGACCGCGTCGAAACACACGTTGCGTCACTTGGAGACTATCTGAAAAATGCTGAGCCGAATTCACTCAACGGATTTATTCTGCTCGATAGCCAAGATTGGATGCCACCCGAAGTAATCGATGAATTGTGGAGCCTCATTGCAAAAGTTGGTGGAGATGACACACGTGTCATCTTCCGAACTGCGGGTGAAAAATCACCGGTCGATGAGGCTTTCTCACCAGCGACAGCTGCTCAGTTTCGCTGTAACACGGAAGAGTCACGCCGACTCCATGAAAAAGACCGTTCGGCGATATACGGCATGTTCCATATTTACAACAAGGTTGCTGCTACGGAAAATCAATGACCGATATTTCAAGAACTGATTCCTTACACCAGCCACCGATTTCTTCATCCAATTACAAGTTGTCCACAGGACACGATCAAGCCGTTGCAATGGACAGCATGTACCATTTCACACGGCACATATACGACCTGACGAGACGATATTATCTTTTAGGCAGGGACCAACTGCTTGATAATGTCGTTACCGGGCCAAATACAGCAACGCTTGAAGTTGGCTGTGGCACTGCTCGTAATTTAATCAAACTGGGCAAACGTTCATCCACAGGAGCACTGTACGGCCTTGATGCCTCTCACGAGATGCTCGAAACAGCTACGAGAAGCATTACTGCGGCAGCACTGCCACATAACAACAATCCTCCCATTATGCTTCGACAGGGTCTGGCAGAGGAGCTGGATGGAGTAAAAATGTTTGGTCGCGAGGAACCATTTGACACAATTTTCTTTTCTTATTGTTTATCCATGGTGCCGACGTGGCCAGGAGCGCTTGAGGCAGCTTTCATAAATCTGAAGCAAGGTGGGGAACTTCTGATTGTAGATTTCTGGGATCAGGGCGACCTGCCGACGGTTTTTGCCCGAGGACTTAAAAAGTGGCTGTCGCTTTTTCACGTTCACTACCGGCCAGAACTTCATAAAGCCATATCTGCCATGACGGAACAAAAAGGCTGTACAGTTGAATTCAAATCAATCCACCGTAGGTATGCATATCTTGCCACTGTGACAAAAAAATAACTACACAGCTTGTGCTAGAACCCAGGGCCGGGGAAGGGCAGTATAAAATAGGCACCAGTCAGGGCAGCTGCCTCTAGAGCGGCGCCCCGAAGACTCATTGCTGGAGCAGGCACCGTCCACGGTGCACAATCACCCGGCCTATAGTAACCAAGAGGATATATACACTCCCAAGGTAATTCGACACCCATTTTATACGGAAGAAATGCAGCCGAGACAAAGAAATGGCCTGCCGAAAGAAAAGGTGCGGCGACTGGATGTGCCGCATGACCATATCGCTCATAGTTCCACTGCTCAAAATAAAGTGGCTTGTGACAATACCCCGCTGCCTTCCACGTCATAGTCGTATTCGCAAACTGCCGGGGCTTCCACTCTTCACCCTCAAGCCGACACTCACAGGGAAAATCATCTCCAGCTACGCCTATGACATGAATGTCGAGATTAATTGAAGCAAGCGTGTCGGCACGCAATTTATCAAGTTCTTCCTGGCAATCATCTGCCGTATCGAGGCAATTACTGGGAATCTCAGAAGAAGTGAGCCGAATATCTTTTCTAAGCAGGGAAGAACTTTTCGTTTTCGTCAACTCACCCGGACTCGTCAACTCAATGGTCGACTCATAAACCACGTTGCTTTCTGTAAACATGGCGTTCTTAACAGCAGACTTTGCGTCTGATGAAAAATCCTGCCAACCATCTGCAACTGCTGTGCCACCAAGGACGATATAACCGGCGAACGCCGGCAACAACCAAACAGCAAAACCACGACGGCTAGAATTTTTAGTCGTCAGAATCCATCGTATAGTTAGGTGCTTCATGCGTGATAGCAATGTCATGCGGATGACTTTCTCGAACAGTGGCAGCAGACACCTGTATAAATCGGGCATCTCGCCGTAAATCTTCAATTGTTTGCGTTCCACAATAACCCATCCCGGCACGGAGACCGCCAACGAGTTGATAAACAAATACGCTCAGAGAGCCCTTAAAAGGCACTCTGCCTTCCACACCCTCCGGAACGAGTTTGTCCGAACTCCGCCCATCTTGCTGCTGCCGGTACCGCTCACTCGAACCCTGAACCATTGCTCCCAACGATCCCATGCCACGGTACGACTTAAAAGTTCGGCCATGAAAAAGCACGGTCTCACCAGGACTTTCCGCAACACCCGCTAATAAACCACCAACCATGACGCAGTTGGCTCCAGCAGCAAGTGCCTTGGTGATATCTCCCGAGTAGCGAATCCCTCCATCAGCGATGATCGGAACGTCCGTACCAGCCACTTCCTGTGAGGCTTCCCAGACCGCGGAGATCTGCGGAACACCAACACCAGAAATAACCCGTGTAGTACAGATCGACCCGGGACCTATCCCAACTTTGATCCCATCTGCACCAGATTTCAAAAGATCACGACAGCCTTCCCGGGTTGCCACATTTCCCGCAATCACCTGGATGTCCCATTGTTTCTTAATCTCCTGGACGGTCTCCATCACGTTGCTGGAGTGCCCGTGTGCTGAATCGACTACAAGTACGTCAACACCCTTTGAAATAAGGCTTTCTGCTCTTTCAAAATCAAACACACCTACGGCTGCACCAACTCGCAATCGTCCTTGAGTGTCCTTGCAAGCGTTTGGAAACCGATTCAGCATATCGATGTCTTTAATGGTGATCAGGCCGGTCAGCACGCCATTACTGTCCGCCAGCAACAACTTCTCAACCTTGTTTGCCATAAGAATTTTTTCTGCCTCATCGAGCGTCACCGTGCCAGTCGCTGTCACGAGCCCATTCTGAGTCATGATTTCAGCAATTGGGGTGTCCCCGTGTTCCAGAAACCGAAGATCACGTTTTGTGATTATCCCAACAAGCTTTTCACCGACCGTTGTGATCGGTATTCCAGAAATATTGGACTGCGCCATGACTTCTCGAGCACGTGCGACAGTTGCTGTTGGCGGCAATGTTACGGGGTCAGCGATGATTCCGTTTGCTGTCCTTTTTACTTTGTCGACCTCATCCGCCTGTCTTTCAATAGACAGGTTTTTATGGATGACACCCAATCCACCCTCCTGGGCAAGTGCAATTGCCATCGCACTTTCAGTCACGGTGTCCATCGGTGAACTCAAAAGAGGGAGGTTTAGTGAGATAGATCGTGTCAGTCGTGTACTGACATCGACCTCCGACGGCACAACCGTTGAAAACCTCGGAATCAACAGTACGTCATCAAAAGTAATTCCAGCCTGAACGATTTTCCCTTCCATGAACCTCTCCCGCCTTCATTGATGTAACTTTTCCCGCGAAAAATTTAGTAACCAAACGTCCTAAACTACTCCTACAAAAAACACACAATTGGTTTTGCTTTTGCTGCCAACCTCCACACAATTTGGTTCAAGCACCCCCTGCAGGGAGTTCGGATTATGCAGGCAACACCGAAAAACCGGCAATAGTTGAGCCCAAATCCACTATTTAACCCGCACTGCCGCTAGAGGAACCGGCGCGGACAAAAACCATGACCTACGTTTGAGTAATCTTTGTCTTCTTCATCTTCCCATCATACACGGCACGTCGACCCCACGTAATCCTTTCTATTCCAACCGCTATAAAGCTAAACATTGCCCCCTCCGCTATGCACTACGAACAATATATTTCTGACGAAAACACCCCGGCTGATGAAATTGGTAATCCTCTTGCGAGCCCTGATAAAGCAACCTTTGAAGCTCATCTGGCAAGACGCCGGTACGGCCACTTCACACTTACCGAGGCGATACGACCTGCGTGGCAACTTGGTATCGTACCTGAGGCAGGATACCGACATGATTCTTATAGTGACCCCGTTAGTGGTGGCAATGTGCCGGCTATCGTTGCTGCCGTTTCCAGTGAAAGACTCTTCGACACGTTCCTCCAACTCATCGAATCACTCGGTGACACCTGCGACGTTGTTCTTGAATCATCTCATGAACGGAAAACTCACCCAAAAGAATATCGTAGAGAGGGTATTGAACGCATCCTCCTGGAAAGTCAGCTCTGGGATTTTGAAGACCTGCTTCTCAATGACGGTTGCACCAGCATTGCTGTCCTACACTCCGAACACCCTTTTGAAGTGCAACTCGACGAGCATAAATTAATCATTGCGTACGGGCCTGAAATGCAGACATTCGAAACGATACTTTCTGAACATGGCGTCCCCCAGAAGAAAAATTTGAGGGTCATCTCACAGGGTGATCACATGCACACCTCGACCAATCACTTCACGAGCCAATTCGAAGATTTTGCCTCCCAAATTCATGCTGAATAGCCTGGCCTCGTCCGCCTTGTTTCACATCATCGCGGTAAGGCTCTGGGCCTTATAATGCTTCACTGAGCGGCTATCAATGCGGTCAATTCCTGAGAAGAAGACTCATATCCTGCGGCAAAATTGGCCTTGAGTCAGAAGCCCTATTGAACGATTCTTACTTGCCTTGACTGTAAAATTCGATGGGTTCCTCAGGTGCATCATGTTCGTACAGCATTTTCGTACTGTCCTTGTATTGTGTCTTGCACTTATCTGTGCCTGGGCTTCCACGGCAACTGCACAAGAAACGCTCCCTCCACCGGTGCAAGTCAGTCCATCACAAATACCGTACGATCCGACAAGCCCACTCCCAGCCGGAACCATCATAGGGTCAACCGGTCCCGTATACCCAAGCCCTCTTGCAATGCCAGCAAATTCAGTGCTAATTCCCCCGCTTGCCGCAGAGGTCGTATGGTGTCAGCTCGTGAATGTTACTGATGACTTTTTCAAAATACGAAGTGAACAACGTGTTGTCTTTGCCCAAGGTATCCCGACAGAGGGTCGTATAACAACATTTCCTCAGACTGGTGCCACACTTCTTGAGCCCTGGCGAGGCGATTCAGTTGGATTTCATGAACGTCTTGAAAGCACTCTCCAATCAATCCGTCGGACAGCCTCAATCCGACTTATTCCGGATCCCGGAGGTTGGCGAGTAGAAGTCGCTGTCCAAAAAGAATTAGAAAATTTACTCAAACCGATGCATGCTACTGCTGGTGGCGCGACATTTCGAAACGACGATTCACTGTACCGTTACGGCACACCTCTTCCGGTGCTCGGCCAACGTGTTGGAGATCAGCCACGACCTGTTGCAACGCCAACACGAACGGACGGGTGGATTCCACTTGGACGTGACGCATTACTTGAGCGACGAATGCTGGACAAAGTTTTGGCTCGCCTCGGTGTAGCACCAGTACCACAGTACCAGCCAACACCAGTCCTATCCGCGAACTAACACCGTACTATTCATCAGTCACGCATCCTTGCGAGGCGGGGGCTACACAACGAATATACTTTGCCAAGATTCCGCGGTCACACTTTGCCGCTGGCTGTTCCCAG
>JABHNP010000283.1 GCA_018694455.1 Planctomycetaceae bacterium
ATGGAATGTCTTTGACGCAGGGTGTGTCGTCTCTACTAGCTTGATGATCTTGGGTGGGTGCTGTCTGGCTGAGAGAGTTAGAAGACCATTGTTGGGTACAAGGAAACGTTGGTCGCCCATCTCTACATAGACAATTTGCCGTGAGGTTCCGACTCCTGGGTCAACGACCATGATATGAAGAGTTCGAGGCGGAAAAAAAAAGCAACTCGTGGCAGCAAACCATGCAGCCGATCGAATGTCGTGTTCAGGGATGTCGTGGGCTAGATCAATGAGTTGACAGTCAGCGGGTTGTGACGTTTCGCCTGACATACCTTGAAAAAGCGTCTTGAAGAATATGCCCTTCATTTGCGCAACATAACCACTAGACGTTCCGAAATCTGTCGTCAGGGTAACAAGCGAAGGCATGTCTGTAGCGTCTCACTACGGAAGGGCTTGAATGAGTTCAATGGCGAGAGCTCGTACTTTGCCAGGATTCACATTTGGGTTCTTTCGTTTTGCTTGCCCAATTAATCCTCCGGCAGCCTGCTCTTTCCCACCTTTTACGTCGGCAACAATCTTTGGGTTTTCTGCAATAAGTTCTTCGCAGAGTGCCCGCAGGTCACCGTCATCAACGGCTGCGATCCCCATGCCTGCTACGACTTCTGCAACAGACGTTCCCTTCTCAACTACCGATGCAAAGATCTCTCGGCCACGGCTTGTATCAAAGTCACCTTTTTGGACGCGGGCGATAATATCTGCAACGGCCTCTGGCCTTACTGGAAAGTCAGTAATGCTTTCTCCTCGCTCATTGAGCGTTCTGAGGACGTCTTGCTGCATCCAGTTACTTGCTACTTTGCCTTCACCAACTCGTGTGGCTAGGTCTTCGAAGTATTGAACAAGATCTGGTCCTTGGTTGACCAGAACACCTGCGTCGTTGGCAGGTATCTTCCATCGGTCGGCAAGAGTTTTACGTAGGACTGCGGGCGGCTCACCCATTGCTGAACGGATTTCAGCAATCTGTTCCTCAGTAACGGTGACAGGGACGAGATCTGGCTCAGGAAAATATCTATAGTCACTCGACTCTTCCTTGTGTCGCTGGCCTCGTGTGACTCCTGCTGACTCGTCCCATCCACGTGTTTGTTTTGGCATGCTTCCGATTTCAGCACCGGTGGCCTGCCATTCACCCCACTGCCGCTCTGTCTCGTATATCAGAGCCCGTTCAACTGAACGGAAAGAGTTCATATTTTTGATTTCAACAATTGGGGTTTTGGCGATGCGTCCATCTTTCTGCGGAACATGAAGATTGACGTTCGCATCGACGCGAAGGCTGCCTTCTTGCATGTTGCAATCACTCACACCGAGATAGACCAGCAGGAGTTTGAGTTCGTTCAGCCATGCTCGGGCCTCCTCCGCACTCCGGAGGTCTGGTTCTGTAACAATTTCACAAAGCGGTGTGCCCGTTCGGTTCAGGTCGATACGACTGTCGGCAGTACCGGCAGTTTCATCATGCATGCTTTTGCCAGCATCTTCCTCAAGGTGAACTCGTGTGATACGAACAGTTCTCGGGTTGAAAGCCCCTTTGGGGTCACAGACCTCAAGATGGCCTTCGTATGAAAATGGCAGATCGAATTGACTGATCTGATATCCCTTCGGCAAATCGGGATAGAAGTAATTCTTGCGATCCCATTTTGTAAATAAGGCGATTTTACAATTCAGCGCGAGAGCAGCGCGGAGTGAGAGGTCAAATGCCCGCCTGTTCATCACTGGCAATGAACCAGGCAGCCCGAGGCAGGTCGGACAAACCTGAGTGTTTGGTGGGTTTCCAAATGTCGTGATGCACCCACAGAAGAGTTTTGTCTGTGTATGGAGTTGCATATGGACTTCAAGGCCAATAACAGTAGTGAACGGATGTTGGGTTTCAGCAGACATAGTATGAGCACGTAACGCAGAGTTATGAGGAGAGCGCAGCCGTTCGTTTGAGATGCCAGTCCGTGGCTTGTTGATATTGATGAGCAGTGCGAAGCAGAAGAGGTTCTGAAAGTGGTGGACCTTGCAGTTGGAACCCAACAGGAAGGCTGCTCTTCGTGAAGCCGCACGGAAATGAGATGCCGCCGATCCCAGCAAGGTTTGTGCCTACTGTATAAAGGTCGACAAGGTACATGGCCACAGGATCATCAGTTTTTTCACCAAGTTTGAAGGCAGGGGTGGCAGAAACGGGCCCACCAATTACATCAACATTTTCGAAGGCCTTGCTAAAGTCTTGCCGAATAAGTCGTCTTACTCTGAGCGCTTTGGCATAGTAGGCATCGTAGTAGCCAGAAGAAAGAGAGTACGTGCCAAGCATGATCCGTCGCTTGACCTCAGGTCCGAAGCCCTCTGCACGACTTCGGCAGTACATTTCAACAAGCGGTGAGTCAAAGTCTGTGATTCCTTTCTCACCGGAGGGTGTTCCATCCCACCGATGGCCATAGTGAGCGCCATCATAACGAGCGAGATTGCTCGAAGCCTCACTCGGTGCAATTAGATAATAGGTTGGTACACCGTAGGTTGCATGGGGCAGTTCAACTTCGTGAATAGTCGCTCCTGCGGCTTCATACGTAGCAAATGCCTGCTCCACATGTTCAGCAACTTCTGGGTCAAGGCCTTCACTGAAGTGTGTAGCGACGCGACCGATTCGGAGACCCTGAAGTGGTTTTTCAAGATCAGTAAAATAATCTGGTACTGGAATGTTGAGTGATGTGGAATCACCAGGGTCGTGCCCAGCAATGGCCTGAAGGAGCATGGCACACTCTTTCGCAGAGCGGGCCATGGGCCCAATCTGATCAAGGCTCGAGGAAAATGCGATCAGGCCACGGCGACTGACTCGACCATATGTTGGTTTGAGTCCCGTGATTCCACAAAGGCCTGCAGGCTGACGTATAGATCCACCGGTATCTGATCCAATTGCTAGGGGTGCCATGTCGGCAGCAACGGCAGCGGCAGAGCCCCCGCTGGAACCACCAGGAGCACGTTCAAGATCCCACGGGTTACGGACGAGGCCATAGGCAGAATTCTCGTTGGAACCACCCATGGCGAACTCATCCATGTTTGTCTTCCCGAGAATG
>JABHNP010000211.1 GCA_018694455.1 Planctomycetaceae bacterium
AACTCTCCATATCATGGTCGTTGACCCAGGAGTCGGAACCTCACGGCAGATTGTTTATGTAGAGATGGGCGACCAACAGTTCCTTGTACCCAACAATGGGCTTCTATCTCTCTCAGCCAGACAGCATCCACCCACGACCATCAAGCCAGTAGAGACGACACACCCGGCGTCAAAGACATTCCATGGTCGAGACATTTTTGCCCCAACGGCTGCACAGATCGTGTGTGGCCAGACGTCATGCCTCGGCCCCGCCATCCCAGAGTTGCTTTCACTTTCCTGGCCGGAACCAAAAGAATATAAAGAGTCTATCGATGGAGAAATTGTTCATATCGACAACTTCGGCAACCTTATTACAAACCTGCCAGACGAACTCACTCCGGCTCCTCAAGACAAGGGTCGCTTAAGCTGCAATGGAACACCCATCAACCACATAGTCTCAACATACGGAGAAGCTGAAAAAGGAAGCATTGTCGGCTTAGCTAGCTCTCAAGGATTTGTAGAGATAGCGGTGGTTGAGGGCAGGGCTGACAAGTACCTTGACGCCCGCATTGGCACACCCGTTCGAATTGCAAGGTAGAGAACCACTACACTGTTTTCGCACTCATTACTTTTCGCACCCATCAGTGAAAAATCCAATCTTATGAATCATCCTGCCCGAGGTTTTACTTTTCCGTCAACGGGGGTACGAAGCATGCAATACGTAAAATGGTGTTTTGCAGTAATTGCTTTGATTTTTTCTTTACCATCGGCTCGTGCAATTGATCCAGGCATGCCGAACCCACCCTCAAACCCGACAACAGTGAAATGCGGACTATTCATTCTTGATATTGTTGATATCGATGATGTGAATGAAACTTTTGAAGCGGAAATCGCAATTGTGGCTACTTGGAAAGACTCCAGACTCGCCTTTGATCCAGAGGCCGAGGACACTGAAAAGAAAATTTTTCAGGGCGAATTTCAGTTCAATGAAATATTTACCGGTTGGTGGCCACAACTTGTGATAATTAATCAAATCGGCAGGGGTGATACTAACGCAATAAAAATCTCAGTACTTCCCGACGGGGAAGTCCAATATCTCGAACAACGCAATGTGCGTTTAGAAACACCAATGGCATTGTATGACTATCCATTCGACACCCAGAATCTCCGCGCATTCATGATACCATTCGGCAACATGTCTGAAGAAGTAGTCCTCGAAGTTGATGACCGCTACAGAGAAACAACGGATAGTTATGTTCGACGGGAATCCACTGTGAATGTTGCTGGCTGGGACTTCCTGAACCTCAACATGAACGTAGATTCGACACAAATCCAACTGCATGAGACAGCTCCAACATTTTCCCGTTTGGTAACCACGATTGTCCTGAAGCGTCAAAGTTGGCAGATCGTCTGGGTACTACTCTTTCCGCTTGTCGTGCTAGTATCGATGGCTTGGTCAACGTTCTGGCTTGATCCAGATTCAATCTCTGATCGCCTCAATGTTTCGTTTGTTGGCGTTTTAACAATTGTCGCCTATCAATTCGTAGTAATTGACAACATGCCTCGTAATTCATATTTAACCTTTACTGACACTCTACTTCTTATTTCATTTTTTATTACATCTCTTACTATCCCACACAGCCTCTATGTCAAAAGTCTGGCTGACCGTGGCAGAAAACCGCTGGCTCAACGCCTCGATGCGATGTGCCGTTGGGCCTTCCCTTTTGGTTATGCTGCTGGCATTTTTCTATTTTTCACGCTCTACAAGCTCAACTGAACATGATAGATAACAAAACATACAAAAATTATTCGTGGTAACATGCTACTCCTTCACAGGAAACCAGTGATCAGTGCCTATCAATTAATCGGTAACATTTTTGTGGAAAGAATTGGGTTTTGATATGCAATACAAAACAACCATGACTCTTGCATTCATAATTTTCTTTATGAATTGCACTCAGGCCTCAGACCCAGCCATACGTGCCGTCTACGGCGATGGAGTCCACTCGTATTACGCTGGCAGTTTTCAACAGAGTTACAACTTCCTGAGTCGAGTCGTTGAATTTGGCACAGATGATCCGAGTGTGTACTATTTCCGTGGCCTTAGTGCTCTGCGGCTTGGAAATGAAATGAGGGCAGTGGATGATTTTAAAAAAGGTGCCGACCTCGAAGCCGAACGTGGAAATTCTCGGTCTGTCTCTCGAGCACTCGAGCGAATTCAGGGGCCAGCGCGAATGCTCCTCGAGGACTCTCGAACAAAAGCCAGACTTCTGATTGCCAAACGACAAGGCTCAGCTAGCGGTAGACCTAGGAGCAGCGTGCTCTCTCGCGACCGTCGATATTCAGGAATTGGCGGCACCACTCCCGAACCGAGCTTACAAGCACCGCAACAAGTGCCGCCAGCAGCAATGGCAACCACTGATTCAGAAAAAACTTCTACTGAACCCGACTCGCTCCCACAGACTGCTCCGAAGGCCAAGATGAATGACAAAAAACCTTCTCAACAGCAGCCCAAAGAAGCAGCTATGGTCGACCTGCCAGAAGGGCAAAAAACAAAAAGTCTTCTTGACGACCCATTCGGTGACGACCCGTTTGCGGACAAGCCACGAAGAACAGACCCGCTTCCAACGGACACGAAACTCGATATTGAAACTGAAACGATGCCTGCAGCAGATTCTGATGATCCATTCAACTTTGCCCCGAGAAAACCTAAAGGCAGTAGTACGCAGCGTGATCAGATTGAAATGCAAAATGAAATGCTTGATTCGGAATCGACAAACTCTCGAGACATTCGTGAAGCAATGAACGAACGTGATGCCGCTGCAGGTGACTGATGCTACACAACAGCAGCGACCTTCAGTTCCTTAGTTACGGAATATCATGATGGGCTTCCACCATCAGCCGCTGCATGTCCTCCACTATCTCAGGATGCTGTGACGCGACATCATGTTGCTCGCTAACGTCATCCTTTAGATTATAGAGCTCAAAGGCACCAGTTGAGCCTTTCTTCCAGTTGCGAACAATCCCTTTCCAAGGCCCCACTCGGATGGCCTGATCTCGCTTGGCCGCCTGCGGATGTTCCCAGTAGAGATACTCATGTTCTTTTTGATCACTCTTCATGCCAACAAGAGTTGGCAGCAATGACACACCGTTCGACTGAGTGGGGATTGGTTGCCCCGTCAGTTCAGCCATAGTCGGTAGGATATCCCAGAAAGCACTGATATGGTTACTCGTAGACCCTGGCCCAACAGTGCCAATCCACCGAGCGAGCAGTGGCGAACGAATACCACCTTCGTAGAGATCCCGTTTTATCCCCTTGAGTGGGCCGGTGGAATTCCAGAATTCTGGTGAATGCCCGCCTTCGCGGTGCGCACCGTTGTCACTACAGAAAAGAACAAGTGTATTGTTTTCAATATTTTCCTGACGTAACACATCAAGAAGCTCACCCACCTGGTTATCAAGATGCTCAATCATTGCTGCAAAACCAGCAATAGGATTTTTCACATCAGGACAGGTATCATCGGCACCGGCAGAATATTTCCCTATTTTCTCGTCAAATTCTGGGAATTTCTTACGCCACTTCTCGTGCAGGTTTTTTGGTGCATGCATTGCCGCGTGAGGAATAGCTGTTGGGATATAACAAAAAAATGGTGTGCTGGATTCCGCCTTATGGCGAATAAAAGATATAGCATCCTCCATGATCAAATCATGAACATACGTACCACGAGCCAGTACTTCTTCCTTGCCATCACGAACAATGCTCGTCGGGTAGTACGTATGTGCGATGCGCTGGCTTTTCCATCCACTAAAGTGATCAAAACCGTGAGTCAACGGATTGGGGCGACCGGGTTCAGTGGTGACGCCAAGTCCCCATTTCCCAAAAGCACCGGTTGCATACCCAGCATTCTTAAACATTCTTGGAAGCGTTATCATTGATGGATCAAGTGCTGCAATGACACTTTCATCACCGTTACCACGACAATGCACGCGACCCGGGTGTTGCCCAGTCATCAAACAAGCACGAGACGGCGAGCAGACGGTGTTTCCTGAATAGAAGTCTCTGAATCGTATGCCGTCAGCAGCAAGGCGATCAATATTGGGTGTCTCCAGTTTCTTCTGGCCGTAGCACGACAAGTCACCGTAACCAAGATCATCTGCAACAAGAAGCACCACATTTGGTTTATTGTCTGCGGCATACCCTACCGATATGCCCACTGCATAAAACACGATATACGCAAAAGAGCGAAGCATTAATGTATAATTGATGGATACGAATTTTTTATATGACATACGACAGCATCTCCTAAGCTATTCGGCCGCAGATTTTGATATGTCACAGATTCGCATAAACGGCAATGTAATTATCAAACAAATGAGATGTCCATGGCAACTCTGCCATCATCTGGCCCAAATACTCGATACAGAGTTTTCTGATGCTACATCATTTTTTCTTTTATGTCTTAGTTTTGTCCACCGTTCTTCTGCCGCTGAGCCCCGCCTGGTCAAAAGGGATCGTTCATGTCTTTATTCTCTCAGGTCAATCTAACATGGTCGGGGCAGGGGAGGTGCCGTCTCTACTATCTCACAACGGTGGGAAAGGATCACTTGAATGGCTGACGAAAAACCCCGCCACAGCACCTCACTATCGACACCTCCGTAATGATGATGGCAGTTGGAAACAACGTGATGACGTTCAGATTTGTTTCTTTGACCGACGAGGACCACTCCATCCGGGCTATGGTAGTAATGCGAATAAGATTGGGCCAGAACTTGGCTTTGGCTGCTCCGTCGGCGATGCGATCAAGGAACCAGTACTGCTCATCAAAATAGCCTGGGGAGGAAAGAGCCTTGCTAAAGATTTCCGTCCACCAAGTCTTAAAGGAAAAACGGGGCTCAACTACACAAAAATCCTTGAACACACACAAGAAGTTCTCCGACAAGCCGACCAACTCTTGCCACAATTAAAAGGACGGACCTTGTCACTCAAAGGCTTTGGGTGGCATCAAGGATGGAACGACCGTATCAATCAAACGTTTAACGATGCGTATACGCACAATATGATTCAGTTCATCAAGGACATACGGCGAGACTTAAAAACGCCGGCACTACCCTTTGTCATTGCAGAAACCGGAATGAGTGGCCTAGAAGAGAAACACCCTCGCGCACTTTCACTCATGGCGGCACAGAAAGCTACAACAGACTATCCAGAATTCAAAGGAAACGTAGCTTTCGTTCCAACGCGTGATTTTTACCGGCCTGCAGATGTGTCACCGTCCAACCAGGCGTATCACTGGAACAATAATGCCGAGACCTACTACTTAATTGGCGAGCATATGGGCCTGGCAATGCTTGGTCTTCTCAAGACTCATTAACAATTTTGTATATCTCTCGCCATGCAATGACTTTTCGAATAAAGTCGACTGTCACCCTTCACCTATAGACGGTAGCCCTCCACAAATATCACAAACTACAACGAAACTGTTTCCTTACCCTTTAAATTCGATTCTGAAACAGTAAAAAAGTGCTATACACGACAACGCTTCCGACAAAAAGTGTTGAACCATTGAGTACGTATTGAGCAAGCAACAGTCTTTTTGTCGCAATGATCTGTGCAATCAACACAATAATCGTCACCATTGCAATCTTGAACCACACCAGACCGAATGTACCCCAGCCACCAATAAAATACTGGGCGACAGGGTTTGATTCGACGACGACATTTCGCATCATGCCTCGATTGCTGAAATACAAAAGCAAAAATGTCATAAAGAGGTCAAGTAGACTCGTCAGCACGAACCTACAGGTCTCTGTTTCAAGAGGGAGTTCTCCTCCGACAACTTTGCGAAGGCGAAAAATACACCGATTCTTTAAAGCTGTAAAACGGGTGACCATACGAATACCGCTTTCATGACAGCACCGAGAGTGACGAAGAGAGCGACACCAAAGCCCACAGTTGTAAGCATACAGAAGACTGAACATTTATTGTGTATAACGATCTTCGAATTCCTGTCATTGCTCGCCTCACGAAGGAACAATCCTGAATGAATCGCTTCATCACCCTTCTTTTGCTTAGTTTTTCATGCAGCCTCATCCAGGCTGGTGCACCAAATCTGCTTGTCATTACTGTCGATGACATGAGTTGTGACTCTGCGGGCGTGTTTGATGGCGTCATACCTGACTTAACACCACACATGGACCAACTGGCGTCTGAGGGACTACGCTTCGAAATGGCTCACGTTCAGGTTGGGAACTGTTACCCATCTCGGAATGTCATGTTCTCTGGGCAGTACCCTCATAGCTCAGGCGTCGAAGGTTTCTACCAGGTAAACAATGACTACCCAGTGTTCTGTGACGTGATGAAGAAAGCGGGGTACTTTACTGCCATACGTGGTAAGGTCAGTCACTCAACTCCGTATCAACCATATGCCTGGGATGCTGACCTCACTATCAAGGAAGACGGAAAAAAAGAGCACATCAAAGACGTTGTCTCATACGGAACAAGCCTGACGAAGGGTATCTATCTTGCAAAACAAGCAAACAAACCCTTTGCAATCAATATCAACATTTCAGACCCCCACAAACCGTTCTGGTTCGATGGTGACCCGCATGGCGTTTCCAGAATTTACACAGCAGAAGAATCACCCATTCCAGGGTTTCTCTTTGACGACCCTGCTGTCAGGAATGAGCTTGCGCTTTATTACACATCCGTGCGACGAGCCGATGATGCACTTGGTGCAATACTCAGTGCACTTCAGAAATCTGGTCAAGAAGAAAATACAATTGTGGTCTTTCTATCGGACCACGGCATGCCACTACCATTTGCAAAGACTCAGCTGTATCACCATAGCACCCGAACACCGCTCATGATTCGTTGGCCTGGAGTCGTGACACCAGACACCGTTGATGACCAACACATGGTGTCTGCAATCGACTTTCTCCCAACGTTTTGCGAGATGATTAATGCGCCGTTGCCAGACAACCAGCAGGGTTCATCGTTCCTACCACTTCTTCAGGGCAAGAACCAAGCGAACCGTGACGTTGTGTTCAAGGAATACAACGAGAACGCTGGTGGTAAGCGAAACCCCATGCGAGGTGTCCAAACACCGCAATACCTCTACCTCTTTAACCCATGGTCCGACGGCACCGATGTCATGCGCACGGCAACTCAAGGAACAAAAACCTACAAACGCATGCAGGAACTCGCTGCCACCTCTGAACCGATCAGGAAACGTCTTGACTTGTTTGAACACCGTATTGTTGAGGAACTCTACGATGTTCAAGAAGACCCTGACTGCCTTATCAATCTTATCGACTCAAAAGACCATCACTCGGCACTTGTGAAATTGCGAGACCAACTCAAAACCTGGATGCATGACACCGATGATCATGCCCTTGTTGCCTTTGAAAGTCGCAATGATCTTCAGATCCGCAGAGCTTACGTCGACAAAACCCAAAAAGAGACTGATGAACGGCGGGCCGCAAAACGCAAGAACAAACCCAAAGCAACAAAAAAAATGAAACTGATCAAAGTTTCTGCAACACAAGAAGATAATGTCGTGACGGTATCGATTCAGCACACCATACCGAAACAACTTGAAATACAAAAAGTACACGTGACGCTTAAAAATGATGGCAAGCAGATCGAACGAAAAATTCTTGAAGTATCCGGAAAGGGTGACACTGAATTAACATTTTCTGTCCCAGACACTCTCACGACCAGCTCCTTACGTATAGCTGCCTTCGTCGGTGCGGACTACCCGACAAACCTGCAGATTGTTCAAGAAGAGGTTCAGCGGTAGGGGAGGCAGGGTACAACTGGGCACCCCTAATCTGCACCCCCGAATTCTTGCCGTCTGTATTTCGCTGCGGCCCACAGATGATCACGTGTTTTTTGTGATATGTGGAATAACACCATTGCTATCAGCAAACGATTGAATTGGCACGCCCATCATCTGCGCCTGTGTCAGCCACAGGTTCGCAAGTGGTGTTCCCTCCTGCATATGGATGTGCTGCCCCTTTTTGGTTCGTGCACCACCACCGGCCAGAATAATTGGTAAATCGTTGTATTGATGTGTTGACCCATCACCAAGACCCGAACCATACGTAAAAAGCGTGTTATCAAGAAGCGAAGATCCATCTCTTTCACGAACAGCCATCATTCGTTGCATCAGATAGACGTATTGCTCCATGTGAAATCGATCAACTTTCAACAAATCATCTATCATTACTGTCTGATTATGGGACATCTTGTGGTGACTACGAGGCTTGTCGAATAGCCCATCAAACATGTACGGCGTATCCCACCGCTCTGGACCAATCATGAATGTCGCTACGTTCGTCAAACCTGCCTGGAGAGCGGTCACCATCAGGTCGCCCATAAGGCGAATGTAGTCGCCTCGTGGAAGATAGGCATCCGTGGGCTCCTCGAAATCAATTCCAGTTAAATCCAATTTCATGCTTTCAAGACGAGTCAATTGAAGTTCGATTGCTCGGATGGATTCAAAATATTCATCAAGCTTCTGCTTATCACTTTGACCAAGCTGCCTCTTTAAATCACGTGCATCATCGAGTACGAGACTGGTGACATCTTTGTAACGATTGATCTCGTGCGTTGAAAACAGACGCTGATACATCTTCCGAGGATCACGAATTGACGGCGCTACATGTCCGGTGCCGAACCACGAAATATTGTCAAAATAGATCGACTCTTTGTTATCCGTGTGATTGTTACAGCTAAATTCCAATGTTTTAAATGGTGTCTGCTGACCAACATGATCGGCAACAATGTGGTCAAGTGTTCGTGCGAGCGGCCACGCAGAATCTTTTACTTCGAACGGCTTTGCGCTGCTTAAATAACACGATGCACATTGAGCGTGGACATCTG
>JABHNP010000016.1 GCA_018694455.1 Planctomycetaceae bacterium
CTAAGAGCAGGATTTTACCAGCGAGACTCGAGACCGAGGTTCGCACCATGAAGGAAGACCCCGCCACCACCAACAAGTGTTGTGCCACTTGTTGTAGGATTATTCGTGAAATCCCATTGGTCTGGCGCAAGTGCCACACCAGAAAGCCAAATCAAATTGTAGCCAAGGCGTAACCACCATGTATCGTTCAGCCGTCGTGTCACGGTGTAATTCAGATCACCGAGAAATCCGACACCGGTATCAATAAGCCGACGCGGACCTCGAAAGGGTTGATTAGGAGGTGACGGTGCAAGTGATGAAAAAATTGGGTCGGCATTTGAACTCAGCAGTGTTCCAGCCAACATTGCCTTTGCCCAACCTTCAACTGCCCAGTTCTTCCACTGTCGCCGTCCCCGAAAACCAACCTGAGGGCCGAGCATCTGCGAACTTGTTCGCACTGAATAGGAAGTAAATTCATCACTCGAACTACGGCAGCACAGCACGTTGAGATCCGCCTGCTCTTCCAGACCGGCCCATCGCAAACCAACTAACCAGTTACTACAGTGGCACACCGGTTTGTTGCCCAAGTGTGACCATAGGAGGGTATCGCTACTGCATTCACGGCAGCACCGATATGTGAAAATGTTGGCCTCTACGGTATTCAAACTTGAGGCATAGGTTGGTCGGACTTCATCTGCAGTCAACCACCCTGGTACGTTAATTCCTGGAATGATCAATGAGTCTGTTAATGAAGAGCGATCAACCGCTCCAAACATTCCATAGACACCGAGATATCCAACTTCCCATCCCATACAGTCGGGACCGAGTGCTCCATAAAACAGTCGCACACCAGGAGCCGTTGCAGCTTGCATCGAACGAGTCGTGAACAGTGGGACCACTTGGCCACCAACTCTCTCTTCGGTAATGACCGTACCACTGGTGGCGTTGTCACGCTGAAGAAACATGAAATCAAAGATGCCGTAGTGAGACCAATCAGGACAGCATGAATCACAGAGATTCTCAATCACCGGGTGCAGAGGAAGAGATTCATCCTGCCACGCACTAGGAGGCTCCCACTGGTTTACGCTTGTTTGATCGATACTGATATCAGTAGTAGTGACCGTCCCTTGGCCCCACACGTACGAACCAGTGATCGCCTCCCCACAAAACAATGCACACCCGAATCCAAGAATGAAACGTTGAAGAAATTGATAACGCATCGAGTGGCCCAAGAAGCTGAATTCGTTGTAACTCCTTCTTTCGTTTCGACCTTTACGACCGGAGCATCCAGTTCGACACACTACAATCACTAGAAATCTGCTAGAAAACCAAAGTTCTGCAGCTTGCCGCGTTGACCACAGAGAGTCACCACAAAACAACCCCAGAAAGTATTCACCGGGAACGAAGAAAAGTACGTTTTTTCAGCATTTTCCGTGCTTTGTGTGGACTTAAAGGGTAGTTTTAACAGGGTGGTGGTTTGTTCAGAGTGGGGAACCCGTAACGGCCGCTTTGATCATCCTCGCACCTCAAAATATTCAATTTTGATCTCCCGGAAGTCTGTTCCTGCACGACACATCATGCACACAACACTGAAAAATATTTTCTCTCGAGCCGCGCAGCAACCACTGAATTCAAGAACACCAGCACTTTCAAAAAGGCAGCGCCCGCTTTTTGCAGAACAGCTTGAAGCGAGGCGGCTCCTTGCTGCAGATGCAACAGTGAATCTCACGGGCGCATCCCAAAGCCTTCTTGGTGAAGACGTCAATTTTGTCGTGACCTTCGATAATACATCGACTGATCCGACTGACAATATTGGCTACTCGCCATTTGTTGACATCGTTATGCCCCTCACAGGAGATGCACCGCCATTACCGAATAATGGTATTTCATTTCCTTCTGGATCAAGTGCAAGCTACAACGGCTTGAATCTTTCAACCACTGAAGTGATCTTTGATGCTAATGGTGAGGCAATTCATCCTTTTGCAAAAGATTCTGCTGGACAGCCTGTCATCGTTTCGGGCAAACCTGGTGACCAACTCATCGTTGTCGAACTACCATTTGGAAGCTACGGCCCAACCCAACCGCCAATCGACATTCATTTCACAGGCTCAATTAGCCCTGACGCACAGCCCAATCATGCCTATGACATAACAGCGACTGGTGGGTATCGATACCAGGTCGATGCAGTTGGTAATCCGACAGACGACAATGCTGCATTTGGTACCACTATTGTCGATCCAGTACAGCCACAACTCTTTCGACTCAAAAAAACATCAAATACACCGGAACACGAAACCGCGACTGGCCCAAATTTTCAACATTCTTACACCGTAAGTATGGCAGTAGCACCC
>JABHNP010000120.1 GCA_018694455.1 Planctomycetaceae bacterium
CCGAGACATGGAGCAAAGTTCGATATTCGTACTGGTGCAGCTCTCTCGATGCCAGCCATTCGGCCCACTCTTGCACACGACGTAAAAGTTGAAGACGGGGCTATCTCGGTGCGTCTGCGTGAAGCTGGTTCAGGACCCAGCGGGAACCCAATCCCACCTACTCCACAAAGAGCAACAACCGCGAGCGTTCTCCCAACTCAGCCCGCCGACAAGCCAAATACCACTGCATCTCCTAATGAGAAGACTCCGACAGAAAGCCTAACGAGTACAACTCTCTCTGAGGACATTGTTCGTGAACTATTGAAACAAGTTAAGGACCCTGAATTATTCGTCAACATTATCGATCTTGGACTAATTTACAACGTTTCGTTTAGTCCAGCATCTGAAAACCCGAAACAGCATGTCTCAATTGATATGACGATGACAAGCCCGGCTTGCCCCGCTGGCCCGCAGTTAATTGCTGATACAAAACGTGCTGTTAATACGCATGAAGCCGTCGAAGATGTCGAGGTTCGCATTGTTATGGAACCACCCTGGACGCCAGACCGAATGACTGATGACGGCCGTGACCAACTAGGAATCTTTTGAGTCTTTCCCCTACTGCACTCTAGCATGCGTCTCTTAATATACGAATGGTCCTGCTCAGGCGGAATGCAGAGCGAGATGGCTCGTATGATTTTGAAAAAGATGCCACCTGTGGGATTTCTTAATGAGGGTCGGCTCATGATTGAGGCACTCGCGTGGGATGCCTCAAAAAACATGGACATCGATGTCACCGTCATGGTTGACGAAACTCTTCCACCAGAAGATGCTCCTCAACTTCCTGAAGATAGTGCAGTTCAGAGCGTGGCCTGTGGGCGCGATATCAAATTACTACTGGAGATCGCCCCTGATTTTGATCATATAATTTTTATAGCTCCAGAAACACAGGGAGTCTTGGTACATTCGCTTCAAGAAATCGAGAACGCGGGTTTCGGAGACCGGCTCACCAACTGCCCCATACCTTTTGTTATTGCCGCAAGCGACAAGCACACAACATGCACAATACTTGCTGCAGCTGGTATTCCAACACCAACTGGCTACACCGTGCCAGCTGGTGGAGGACTTCCTGATGACTGCCATCTTCCTGCCGTATTAAAGCCACGTATGAGTGCTGGGTGTGATGGCCTCAGAATCGTCAACAGCCACACTGACTTTATCGCACCAGAAACAGACTCACGAATTGAACACCTTATCTCCGGCATTCATGGAAGTTGCTGTTGCCTCTGTACATCTGATTCCGTGATCCCTCTCCTTCCTTGCCAACAGGTATTTACTAACAGACCACAACCCGCGTACCTTGGCTGTGAACCTGCTCCAGTTGCATTGCATAGCCGCATACAAGCCCTCGCAGTCCAATCAATCACAGCTTTGGAGAGAGCAACGGATTCGAGAGCTCATGGTTGGGTTGGTGTTGATATGATTCTGGGCAGTCATGACGATGGCCGTGACGACCGAGTGCTCGAAATAAACCCACGACTCACAACTTCTTTTGTTGGCTTATCACGCGGTCAACAAGACGGGCTCCTTGGTCCACTCCTGAATCATATCCGTGGCAAACCGATTCGCCTTGCTCCATGGAACAAAGAATCCTGCACGTTCTCTCTTGTATCAAAGTAACACACAACGATCGTCTATCATGACATCATCACCTACGAACTCATGGCTGGCCTTTGATATCGGAGGCGCAAACATCAAAGCAGCCGATGGACAGGGGTGGTCACATAGCGAACCGTTTGCAATGTGGCAGGAGTGGAAACGGCTCCCTGACGCAATTAGGCACATCCAAAGCCTCCACCCTGCCAGGCACCATGCAGTCACTATGACTGGGGAAATTGCTGACTGTTTTTCAGAACGTAGCGATGGCGTCAGACATATTGTTCAATCCTGTTGTCTTGCCACTGGAACAAATAACGTTTTTTTCTACAGTGTCGCTGGTGTCTTTGTTAATGCCAAGGAGGCGATCCATCACCCGCTCGATGTTGCTGCATCAAACTGGCACGCATTGGCTCGACTAGCTGGCTCGCTTGCTCCTTCAGGAAATAGCTGGCTGATTGACATCGGCTCAACAACGACTGACATCGTCCCCATTTTCTGTGGCAAGCCCGCACCAAAAGGACTCACTGATTGGGATCGGCTCATTCATGATGAACTCATTTATACAGGCATGGAGCGCACGCCTCTACCAACTCTTGTGCATGCGCTTCCTCACCGAGGCACCATGCGCCCACTTGCGAGAGAGTGGTTTGCCACAACGCAAGATGTATGGCTTCTCCTCGACTGCCTCGAAGAAGACAGCATGTCGGACAACACCGCTGACAGAAAACCCGTCACTCGAGATGCAGCTCGTGTTCGAATTGCACGTACAATGCTGCTTGAACCAAATGCATTCACTCTTGCAGATGCAATTGAAGCAGCTGAGGCAATCGCTACATCACAAATGATTCTGATCAAAGATGCTATGGAACCGATACGACAACACCAGCAAAAAGAAGACTGTATTGTGCTGAGCGGTCAAGGAGAGACCATAGCAAGAAAAGTTTTGAGCCACATGAATTGGGAGCCCCGGACCATATCGCTCAAGCATGCTTATGGGGATAAAATATCACGTGTTGCTCCTGCTCATGCAGTAGCATTAATCGCTCGGCAGATCCTATGAAGAAAACCAAAGCCAACGACCACTCTCCTTGGAAGCTGTCATCGGGCTGGCTTCGACAGCCAGATGACAAATACTTACAACAAGGACTTGTCATTAAAATCGGCGGCAGTCTTCTAACAACCAGCGGTTGGCAACATGCCTTAGAATCGATCCTTGCAGATGAATTAGCTTCTCCACAATCGATTGTTTTAATCTCCGGAGGGGGTGCCATTGTGAACGGGCTACGACAAATCGATACAACCACCCCCTCATCAGGTCCATTGATGCATCGGCTTGCACTTGAAGCCATGGGTATTACAGCTCAGTTTGTTGCAACAACACTTGGGCTGCCACTTTGCGAGGCGCACTCAGACGACTCGCCCGCCGTCCTCGATATCAGTAAGCACTGGGCACGTGAGGCAATTAGTACCCTTCCCCATTCATGGGAGACTACAAGTGACTCTATCGCGGCTACAGTCGCTACCAAAAAGAACTCTTCATTGCTTCTTTTAAAAAGCAGCCCACCAAAAAACGACAACATAGAGTGGCTTGCATCTCATGGCTGGGTAGATCAGCATTTCCCAAGAGCCTGCGTCGGCCTAAAAAGCATTCGCTGGACATCACAACAGCAGCCGACTAAGCAAAACCGCTAATCAGCAACCGCTACCCCTACACCGAACGAGTTATTCCCAACAGAGCCCTGTCTTCGGGCGAGCTGCGAGTGCAAGTTTTCGCTCAGACTCAACATCTTTTGCCTCGACAACCTCTTGGAGAAAAGCCCACGGCTGAAACTGAACTCCACCGGAAGCGCTTAAAACCCATCGAGTGCCTCGCTTCATGCCGTGAGCAACCGTTGGCACCTGCGTTGGAATCTGATACTTCGAGAGCTGAACCAAAGAAGCGTCATTCAATAGTGAGAGATCCAAACCCGCGAGGTCAGCGAGTTGTCTGCTCTCGATTAATGCTGCAACGACTCCTAAATCAACGCAATTCAATAGTTCTGAAAATACTGGCTTACTCGATGCCAAGTCGTCATAGCACGCTGTCATCTGCTCACACCAACGTGTTGCATTTTGATCAGTACGCCCACGCCCTCGCAGCATTCCCTCTTGATTCAGAAGATCTGTTTCAGTCAGGCAGACCATTTTCCTACCCGTAAGCTTCCATCCAAGTTCATCAGGGTCGCGTGCAATTGGACTATACTGAGCTTCCAGCCAGAAACGCGGCAGCATTGTTGAACTCCGCCCAGGCTGTACCATCGAAAGATAACTCGGCAGCTTTGCAAGTCCCGATGGCTCCAAACCCATCCCAATTCTCTTCATTCGGTAATCTGCTGCTACAAGAACCTGAGCGAAGTGTGTATCAGCTGGTACTCCACCAACGGTTATTTGCTGCGGCCCCAAAGCTTTTTCCATTGCCTGAAAAATCTGCTGTGGATTTGTTACTTGCTTTGTTGAACCCAAAACTTTTTGAAGCCGACCTACACCTTCCGGCGTCGGATCAATTGAACAACGTATTCCACCCATACGTGCCTTATCAATGGATCGAAGCGCGACAATCAGATCTTCGAGAAGCAATAGTGGTCGACCAGTGTTTGCACCGACAAAATTACCATTCCCATCAATATCAACCTCGTCACTCGGTCCAGCGAGGATGACATCCTGAGAGTCCGGATCAACAAATACATATACGATTTGCTCGAGTCCACCAAGAGTTAGAACTTCTGGTGAAAGAAGTTCGTCTTTCGTAACAGCACGCTGAACTTCTGCAACAATTCGCTTAAGCGAAACCTTTTGCAAATCACAACGTCTTCCAGTCTGTGGTGGATTTTCTTGAAGAATCTTACGACGCTGAGCAGCGATGCTCGCCAGTGATCCTGGTTCAATTGTGCGAACAATACCGTTGGTATCGACTGAAATACCACCAACCGCCTGAGCACCAAAACCACCGCCGCCCTGCCCGAATGCCTGCTCAATAAAAAAAGTATTCCCGATTACGAAGAGCACAGCCGCACAACAAGCAGTTGCAAAACTGTTCCTCAAAACTGTGGGGACATTTCTCTGCGTCCAGCTATGCATAAAAATCCTCATCATCACGTTCGAATGGAGTTCAAATCAGGCCAATGGTTCGAGCCACAGGCTTGTACACGACTGTACGGTGCCGCACTTGAGATGCTAGCCTCAGCATGCCTTTGAGGGCAAACCCTGTTTACCGATGCAAATGGGTTCAAGAAAGGCAAATCTTTCATGTTTTCATGAATTCCTCGGCTTTTTCCTGTTAAATTGGCCTACGAGGGAATGACATTTACGTTCTCATTGAACGGAATCGTATGCGTGCCCCCTGCGAGGTAAGCTCCAACTCAGTGTTGATGCAAGCATGAATAACAACAACTCTACGCTACCTGCCGATGCTCATGTCTTAGTGCGGGATCCTGCCAATGGCCCACTGCTCACGCCGCTTACACCTGGAGAGGTCCTAAGCCTTGGTCGTGCACCTGGAAACACGATCGTGTTGCACGATGAACGAGCGAGCCGCAATCACGCTGAGATACGAAGCAATGGTGACGGAAAATGGAGCATTCACGATCTAAAAAGCCGAAATGGCACAACAGTTGGTGACCAAGAGATAACATCAGAGCACACACTTATCGACGGAGACATGATTCAAATTGGTTCGATTACAATTCTTTTCTGCGAAGGTGCCCCACCTCCGCTGGCTGAAGTAAGTGAATCAGATACGGATGGAACTGGCATCACCGGTGAAATGTCTGCCGAAATTGCAGAATGGCATTCAACAATCCGTTATCGACGGAACCGCAGCCGTCTCCTCGATGATATACGTGAATCTGCAAAAACTGCTCCAAAAGTTGGGCAAGCAGCAGCAGAGTTGTGTCGACTTGCATTCACGTTGGGTCGAGCCACAGAAGTACCATCCGCTGCAAATCGTGCTTTAGAGTCTGCCATGCTTGGATCAAATGCAAGCAGAGGAATGGTACTACTACCACTGCCCGAGGCAATGCATGAAGAACGAATGACCGTGACCGATTTATTCGGCGTTGCGGCAGTGCCTTCTGACCTTAATCTCAATGACATTCCAACGAACTTAGTTGAAGCTGCACTCGCTACAAACGAAGCCATCCTGGCGGGGCCAGAGACTGTTGGCAACCAGCCACAAGCGATAACGATAGTTGCTCCCATACGCGTCAACGGCCAGCCTGCCGGTGCAATCTACTTAAGCAGCGAGCCAAGCGGTGATGAAAAATCCCCAGATGACCTTGAGTTCGTCATTGCAGTCTGTGACGCCATTGGTCAGGTTTACACAAACCTGGAGGCTCGGGAGACTTTATCGACTCGTCTTGCAACTGCAGCAAGTGAAAACAAACTGCTCAAAGAGCGGTTGGTGGAAAAAACTCGCATGGTTGGTGACAGTCCAGCTCTGGCGACGATTGCGACACAAATTGAACGAGTAGCCAGCACGAAAGCAACGGTCCTTGTTCGGGGTGAAAGTGGTGCAGGAAAAGAATTGGTTGCACAGGCAATTCATGACGGGAGTGATCGAAAGAGTGGCCCTTTTGTCTGCCTCAATTGCGCGGCTCTTTCAGAAACGCTCTTAGAGAGTGAACTGTTTGGGCACGAAAAAGGTGCTTTCACTGGTGCAACCGATAAAAAGGCTGGGAAATTCGAGTTGGCTGATAACGGAACCCTTTTCCTGGATGAAATTGGTGAAATGAGCCCTACCATCCAAGCCAAATTTCTACGTGTACTCGAAGGTCATGCATTCGAGCGGGTAGGAGGCAGCACGCGACTGAAAGTCGATGTACGAGTTGTGGCTGCTACAAACCGTCACCTTGAAGATGCGGTTGCAAGTGGTGGATTTCGCAGAGATCTCTATTTTCGACTACGTGTGGTCGAAATTGCTGTTCCCCCCCTACGAAAACGAAAAGAAGACATCAGACCGCTTGCAGATCACTTTGTTAACATCTTCAGTCGAGAAACTGGTCGAAGAATTGACGGATTCAGCCCTGCAGCCATTTCTGCAATGCAGGAATATCATTGGCCAGGAAATATTCGTGAACTACGAAATTGTATTGAACGTGCTGTTGTCCTGAGTTCTAGTAGTATCGTTGATGTTACTGACCTTGCCCTAAGTACACTCGCCGCACCAGGCGATACCGGCCAAATAGATTCAATTCCAAAAGAGTTCACCCCGGAAACCTTAGCTGTTATTGAAAAACGTCACATACTGGCAACACTTGAATGCACCGGTGGCAATAAAACAAAAGCAGCGAAACTATTGGGTATCGAAAGATCTACTCTTGATCGTAAATTTGCTCGTTGGGGAAAAGCCGAGTAAATCATCGCAGTTCCACCTAAAACCCAAAATATCGCTTCCATGCTTCAACATCCCCAGGCCCGGGATCCGTTGGCTTTATTTCCTTTGAGCAGATGTCTTGGTCTCGTGCTCGCCGTCTTTCTGCAAGCCATTCCTCACTATTTACCGCAACTGCTCGCCGACGGCGTGCTGCCGCCTGTACTCGTCTGTCACTCGAAACCACTACCAGACCGGTTGGTGATACTTCTTCAACCATTTCCTCTATAAGGCTATCTGCATCTGGATAATCACGCGCAAACAAGACCTGAATTGATTCGTGCAAATATCTTGCGGGAAGACCCTCTGGAGCTTCTGCCGCATCAAAAACTATAATGGTTTGGTTTGCATCCGGCCCAAGTAGTTTTACAAGGTGATCAAGAAGCGCTTGGCGAGAGTGTTCTAGTCCAAGCGGCCCCCTTGCATCTCCGAATACCCCAGAGGCATGCAGCAAGTTGTACCCATCGATAATGATCATGGCTATAAAGCTAGTTGGAAAGGCGGTACTTCACTCTTCCAGAAACGATTGTGGCTACAGCCCGACCGCGTAACGTCCACCCGTCAAAAGGTGAATTTACACTTTTGGATGCAAAAGACTCAGCATTCACCTGCCATTCGCGGGAAGGATCGATGAGCGTCACATCAGCAACTGCTCCTGGCCTTAAAGTACCTCGATTTACGCCAAGAATTCGTGCCGGCAACAGGCTTATTGCCTCAACAAATCGAGACCAGTCTATTCGGCCCGACTCAATCAATCGCATCACGGAGAGCCCCACTGCTGTTTCAAGACCAAGAATGCCAAACGGTGCTCGGTCCAGTTCGAGTAATTTTTTTTCAGGTGCATGGGGTGCATGATCTGTGGCAATACAATCGATTGTGCCGTCAGCGATACCAGCAAGAATACCTTCAACATCTTTTGCTGTCCGTAACGGTGGACTCATTTTAAAGTTCGAGTCAAATCCTCGTAAAGATTCGTCTGTAAGCGTAAAGTGATGCGGACAAGCTTCTGCAGTCACCCGAATACCACGTGCCTTGGCCTCTCGAATGAGATCGACCCCTTGAGCTGTTGAAACGTGCATCACGTGCAAGCGGCCGCCCGTCACGTCTGCGAGTGCGATATCTCGACCAATCATCACTTCTTCCGCAGCAGCTGGCATACCCTTGAGGCCAAGAGACATGGAAACAAGTCCCTCATTCATGACCCCACCATGAGAAAGCTCTAAAACTTCTTCATGCGCTAAGATCGGCTTGTCAAACATCTTGCAATACTCGAAAGCCCGACGCATCAACTCCGCATCGTACACTGGTGATCCATCGTCACTAAATGCTACAGCGCCCGATTCAACCAATTGACCGATTTCAGCAAGTTCTTTCCCCTCCCTTTCACGGCTCACACACGCAACAACAAAGACATTACAGGTATCAGCTCGTGCCGCCTTCTGACGAATAAACTCAACATTCGCCTGAGTATCTATTGATGGCTCTGTATTAGGAATGCATGCAACACTTGTAAAGCCCCCGGCAAGAGCCGCTTTTGTTCCAGTCTCGATCGTTTCATCTTCTTCACGACCAGGCTCACGAAGATGCACGTGCATATCGATAAGGCCTGGAGTGACGATAAGCCCATGTGCGTCAATTGTCTCATCAACTTTGCCTAGAGACTGACTCCCCTCGTGGCCAATAGACATAATGGAGCCATCGCAAATGAGCACATCATCTACTCGATCAATTCCCTGATCTGGATCAACTACCCGTCCACCCCGAATCAACATGGATGCCATTACTTCTGTCCCTTGTTTTTTGAAGAGTCTACTTTTTTGAGTGTATTTCTCTGCACTCCGCAAATGAGCCAGAGTACTGCCATCCGCACAGCGAGTCCATTTGTAACCTGATCTAAAATCAATGACTGCGGACAGTCAGCCACATCAGCTGTCACCTCGACACCACGGTTAATCGGACCGGGTGCCAGAATGACGAGATCATCTTTTGCACGACGAAGCCTGTCACTGTTCATCGCATACAAATGAGCATATTCACGAACGGAGGGAAACGGGCGTGTTTTTTGACGTTCAAACTGTATTCGCAAAAGGTTGAGCACATCACATCTGGGTAAAATTGCATCAAGGTCATGCGAAACCTCTACTCCAAACTCTTGCCAACTATCTGAAACAAGAGTGGGCGGCCCACAAAGAATTACTTTTGCGCCGAGTTTGGTAAGTCCCCATAAATTTGAACGCGCTGTTCGGCTATGTGCAATATCACCGACAAGACCCACTGTAAGCCCTTTAAGATCACCGAGCCGTTCTCGAATCGAAAAAATATCGAGTAATCCTTGAGTTGGATGTGCATGTGATCCATCTCCGGCATTAATAACACCCACATCAAGATGCGATGTCAGAAGATGGGGCGTTCCAGGTGTTCCATGTCGGACGACGACTGCATCAACTCCCATTGCCTCAAGGTTCTTAGCTGTATCGATGAACGACTCACCTTTTGACAAACTACTTGTCGACGTAGAAAAATCGATAACATCTGCTCCCAATCGGCGAGCCGCCAGAGAAAAGCTTGTTTTTGTTCGAGTCGAGTTTTCAAAGAAAAGATTGACGATTGACGCGCCTGACAGAACGTCTATCTTTTTTCGACATCCTTGTGTTGCTTCTTTGCACAGCCTTGCTGTGTCGAGAATCAGGGTAATCTCTTCAGCCGAAAGCTCCTCTAAATCAAGCAGATGACGATGCATCCAGCCCGCTGGCGGGAGATCCCCCTGTAGAAGTCCAGACTCGATGGTGGGCGATTTTAATTGCGACATGAAAACGGACCCTACACAGTAAGTTGAAGATAGGCAAAAGAAGTCACGCAGGCAGAGTCTACCAACGGCTTGCCGAGCCGTCATTACCTGAGAATGCTGGACTTGCTCCAGGGCCAAAAAAAGTTCTACCTTCTTGTTCACACGTTGTTATGGCTACGGCTTTCCCACCATATGAAGCTGAAGCCAGTGGTAGAACGGTTTCCCCTCGGTACAGAAAACATCCATGCACCGACCATATCTACAAATTTATACAGATCGCCCTACCGCGTTTTCTAATTCTTGTAGCACAAGCTCCGAGAGAATCCGGTTGTGGCTTTTGTTACTCACAGTCAGCATTGGACTCACAACTGGATGCAGTTCTGCCATCTCAATGCGGGAAGCGATACGAGACAGCATAGAGCAAGCTGCTAGAGTTTCTCAGCTCACCGTCATCAGTGACATTGAAACCAACTCATCAGATGAGACACTTTTCGATGAGGCTGCGACCGCGTCGTACGCACCAGAATCCCTCAGCACACCAGAATACATTGACGAGGATCAATTTGATCACCGTGAATCAGAAGATGTCTCTCTCGATATTGAAACTGCAGTCAGCACACTCTCTGAAACCGGTGTACTAGATGCAGCATCAAAAGCTGCTCTCGTCGAAACACTTGAAATGACTCCTGAGGCTGATTGGCCAATTGTCATCGAAGAGTTTACTACCACACTCAATACGCTTCGGGTAACTGAAACCGCACCTGCTCTTTATACCGACACATCAGCAGATGCTTCAGAAATCAAAAGACCTGATGCAGATGACCCTTCAAGCATTTCGGCCTATTCTGCGAATCCCGAAGAAGCGGCTACTTCCGAAGTGACACCAGACACGCTCACTGCTCCTTCACTCGACACCGTAAGCTCCGCCATCGGTAATATTGAAAGTAATTACGATAGCGAGGCTACTGTCTCTTCCTCAGTGCAGCCGCCTCCTGCAGAGCTGCTTGCTGAAACACAACTGGACCAAACAACAGGAGCTGAAACGCCTCCAGGTTCAGAAATTGAAATCACCGATGATATGTTGAGTGACTCCCAACAAAAGCAACAGGATTCTCTCGTTATACAACGACCGTGCATTGCACAAAAAGTACTTGGGTGGGGAATGGTCGAGGCTTTCCCTCAAAACAAAGTATTCCCAGGCAGTGAAGTCCTTGTCTACTTTGAATTGACTGGTATTCAATCCAAGAACGTGAATCAAGGTTTCGAAACCAGTATCGAAACAACTCTACGACTTGACGATGCAGCCGGCAAACGACTGCACAGTTGGTCATTCCCTCCTTTGGTGGAGGTCTGCGCCTCCATTCGTCGTGATTATTTTGCTCGATTCTTCGTAAGCCTTCCGAGCAGTCTCCCCCCTGGCGATCATCAACTTGTCCTGACCGTGACTGACTCACATGCAGGAACCACAGCGGAAACAGTTCTGCCATTTGGCATTGCTCCGAGTGGGTCTGCATCTTCAACGGCTCAGTAAAAAGAATCCTGAATGTCTCCGTTGTCATTGCCGTGGCGTTGGCATCAGTTCCGGTGGCTGCCTGCCGGCAGCATCTTCTTTCTTCACAAACTCACGATCGGTCGCCGCCGGCCCCGCCATCCTAAGTGGAAAATCCTATCGTTGAAACAGGCTTGCCATCACTGTCGCGATTGCGCAACGTGTTTCCTGTAATTGCACATATAACAAAACTGACTTTGTGAGAATGCATTGTGCTTCAAGTAATCTTAGGAATATAAGTTCGCCTTCTGAACAGAAAAGCTGAGCGACCCGTACTGTTTCCAACGCCTTCGGTAGAATACTTTCTCAGGACCACTCTGCCTGCCGACGAGCTTGGCGATATGCATTCATAACCTTTACTGTTTGAATTCATAACCTTTACTGTTTGATCAGCGAGTTCAATTTCGACGGGTACCGCCTTGTACTCTTGGACTTCAGGACCTGCTATCGATTTCCCTATTGGCAGTGGTGACGGGACGGTGAGATCTGGCCCCCTTGTTGCTGAAGTACAATCCATCAGCAACTGATTTCTCCTGCCAGGGCTCTGCATTCACAGAAAATTGCAGCACTACGCGAATCAGACTCAGGCACGATATGAACTGTGGAAATAGACTTCGTGATGGTGATACTTGTTTCATCG
>JABHNP010000277.1 GCA_018694455.1 Planctomycetaceae bacterium
AGCAGGCCGTGTACACGCGGAAGGGGTGCGAGCGGTGTATTCGCTGGGCTTTTGAGTACACGCGTCGAAGAGACAGCCCTCAAAAGACACTTACGCTCGTTGCGAAAACAAATGTCCTGACGTTTGGCCATGATCTTTGGTGGCGAACGTTTCAAGAGGTTGCCAAGGAATATCCGGACGTCAAAACTGACTACAACCATGTCGATGCATGCTGCATGTGGATGGTGAAGAACCCCGACGCATATGATGTGATTGTGACAACAAATATGTTCGGTGACATCATTACGGACCTCGGTGGGATTCTTCAGGGCGGTATGGGTGTTGCAGCAGGTGGTAATCTAAATCCAGACGCTGATGGGGTCAGCATGTTTGAGCCGATGGGAGGGAGCGCGCCGAAATATACCGGCCTCAACAAAATCAATCCGATAGCAGCCATCAATGCCATGGCAATGCTTCTGGAACATTCGGGGCAGCCACAAGCTGCCGCTCGTATCGATCGAGCTGTTGCATCTGTGACTGGCACAAAGATGCAGAGTCAGGCCGCAGGGCGTATGGGCTTTGGGACAAGTGAGGTCGGTGATCTCGTGGTTGCCGCCCTCAAGTAGAAAGAACACAATTAAAGGGTTTTAATTGATTCTTGTTACAACTCGCTGGCCTGTTTGCTGGCTTTTGGTTGCGGCGTCAACAATCTCTATGGCCCGCATGATGTCATGAAGGCTTCCCGTTCGCCGCACGAGACTCATCGTTGATCGATGAAATTGGAGCAGCATGGATTCATCGACTGGTCGTTCACTTTCTAATGATTCCTGATGTCTTCCAGCTTCATCAAACCAAACAAGGTTCGTTGGGGGGTCGATAAATGCAATGCCTCGCTCGCACGCAACCTGCAATGCAGCTGGGGGGCGAAAAGCAACTGCTTCCTGCCATGATGAAGGAATGTATCGGCCATAGCTAATCTGGGCGAAGGCTCGAGTTGCAGAATCTTTAGCTCCCGCGAAGGCGAGGTTCATCATTTGGTAGTCAGAATTGTCATCTTGGCAATCCCTGTGTCGTACAGAGACAACACTGGTTGGCTCGTTGTTTACAACATAACGGCACCAATCGACCATTTCGAGAAGATCCCAGTTGTCATTACCTGCCGTGCGCACAGATCGTCTTGCGTGTTCAGATGGTTGCGGCTGACGATGGTGACAAAAGAGCATTTTGGGGCGACCAAGTTGGGTTGCAATGAGTTCTTTTAGCCGAACCGTTGCGGGGGCATGCCTCCGCGATAGCTCAGCCATAAATGCGATGCCAGAGGATTCAACCCGACTAAAAAGATGGCTTAATTGGTCTCGGCATGCTGGAAGAGAAGCTGCTGAATACACAGCCTTTCCTGCGTCACATGCGGCGAGTATCGGCGCGGTTCCATACCATTGATCTGCAAGACAAAGAACGGCATCGATGTCCATTCGGCCTGACATAACCCTAAAGCCATCAACGGCTTCGGCATGAAGTTCAGAAGCTGCACGGGAAGCTCGGTGAGAAACTTGCTCGCAGATTGCCCGAACCTCGAATCGATCTGCAAGAGATCGAATTGCCGGGAGATGTTGTGACTCCCAGCGATCGCCAAGGCCAACAATTGCAACACCTAGTCTCATGCTGTGCCTTCAGGAGGTGATGAGCTCGATTCAGCCGATTCTGCGGCAACTTGTTCGTGTTCGTGCCGTAAGCCTTTGTCGGCGATGTCTTTTCGGCACCAGGCACCTCGCCAGCGAATTTCTTTGACACCTTCATACGCTTTCAGTTTGGCACGTGCTAGAGATTCTGCATGAGCAGTCACTCCTAGCACACGGCCACCGGCTGAAAGAATTGCTCTTGGATCGTCGGGGTTTGTCGACGTTGCAGCATGGAAGACAACAACATTTTCGAGTTGACGAGCCTGTTCAAGTCCCCGAATAGCATGCCCCTTTTCTACGGTTCCTGGATATCCCTCCGAAGCCATAACGACAGTGACACTTGCACCAGATTTCCAGTTCGGCGGAGGTATTTCATTGAGCCGCCGATCAACAGCAGCGTCAAGAAGTTCGAGCAGGCTTGATTCCAGCCGGATACAGAGAGCTTGGCACTCAGGGTCACCAAAACGGACGTTAAATTCGAGAACCTTTGGGCCTTGTGACGTGAGCATGAGGCCAGCATAAAGAATCCCATGAAACGGTGTTCGGCGCCGACGCATGCCGTGAACAGTTGGGACGAGTATCTGCTCCTCGATTTCAGTCATGAGTGATTGCGTGACAAAGGGAGCAGGGCAGAAAGCACCCATGCCACCAGTGTTTGGTCCCCGGTCACCGTCGAGTGCAGCTTTGTGGTCTTGGAGTGGTGGTAGCGTCACGATGGTTCGACCATCTGTGATGGCAATAACGCTCACCTCGATGCCATCAAGTCGTTCTTCAATAAGAACTCCAGATGCGGCATCACGAAATTGTGGATCTCGCTGTAATTGGCTGATTGCATCAAGAGCTTCTTCACGGTTACTGCAAACAAAAACACCCTTTCCTGCCGCAAGTCCGTCGGCCTTCACAACAACCGGCTCATCTTCACGGGACTCAAGGAAATCACGAGCTTTATCGAGGGAATTGAATTGTCGGTACGTTGCGGTCGGTATGTCGTTGGTATGAAGCAGTTCTTTACAGAAAATTTTACTGCCTTCAAGTTGGGCTGCTTGGCCGCTTGGACCAAAGGCTCGGATGCCTGCTTCAGTGAGTGTGTCGACAAGTCCGTTGACGAGCGGCGCTTCGGGCCCAACGACAACAAGGTCGATATCGTGTTGCTTGACGGCCTGTAAGACGGCATCGCTATCCGTTGGGCTAATTGGCAGATTTGTTGCTTCGAGTGCAGTACCTGCATTTCCAGGCGCGGCAAAAACACGGGCGCCGTCGCGTGCTAGTTTCCAAGCAAGGGCATGCTCTCGTCCCCCGTTACCGACAATAAGTACATTTTTTGATCTTTGCATGAAAAGTTGTCTGTCTGTGGTTAGAAATTCGACGGCTCGTAGTATTGTGAGTCTGTGGTGGTATTCGTCAATTCTGAACTAATTTTGGCAAAAGTATCCAAGGTTTTCGTGAGATTTTCAAAATGCCTTGAAAACAGTTCAAAAGGAGGGGGGCGGGGAAGGTAATCCTCCTCCATTCGACGTTGACACCTACGCTGTGATAGATAAAGTTAGATAGAGTTCGTGAAAAAAATCACGAAGTGGCCCAATGCCCGTAAAAATGGATTTTTGTGCGGAATAACTGGGTCTGGCAGAACCTAGCTGTAGGAGAGTTTTGTTGGAAACGTTCATTGAGTTCTCAAATACTCTGTGTTGTGCCGCTGGTTCAGGGATGTCGCATTGCAGTTGGGCGAAGGTGCTTAATGGCTGAAAAGAAAAAGATGTCAGTGGCGGACATATTGGCTGCAGCGAGAGCTGATAAGCAGTCTGCCACGGAACCTGAAAAACCGGTAATAGAGTCTGAAGCCGTAGCTTCTGATGTTTCCGATAATAGTGCAGACGAATCAATGGCTTCTGAAGTCCCTGAGCCTGTAGCAAAACCTTCGGTATCGAAGCCGGGCTCATCTGGGCGGCCGAGCGTTCAGGAAATGCTTGCCATGGCGAGGGCTAACAAAGCGAAGCCTTCCGAGGGGCCGAAGGCTACACCGAAGCCAGCAGCCAAGCAGCCTGCTGCGAAAAAAACGGCGACTGCGAAGCCGTCTCCGGTAGATGGTGCGAAGAAGAACGTGCAGCGAGATACGGCGAGCATTTTGGCAGCAGCGAGGGGCGGTGCCAAACCTGGCCCTGTGAGCAAGGCCGAGGCCCCAGCCTTTTCAAAGCCAACTGCAAAACCCATCGCAAGGAAGGTTGCCAAAACTCCGTCTCGGCCAGTTCCGCCTCGGCCTGTTCGCCCAAAACAAGAGAAAGCCAGTAAAACCGCTGCTGCTGATGATAGGCGTGGGTTTCTGTCTTACACAGTCGGTTCATTTATGGCGGTCGGGTTTACTGCACTGTCAGCTACGACAGGACTGTTCAGCCTTGGGTTAGCACGATTCTTCTTCCCAAATGTGCTCGCAGAACCCCCAAGTCGATTTAAGGTTGGTAGCAAAGAAGGTTTTCCGTCCGGAGTCGTTGAAACAAAGTTCGTCGCTCAATATGGCGTGTGGGTTGTGAATGCTGACTTCGAGGGCATTCAGCAGATTTATGCCCTTAAAACGGTTTGTACCCACTTAGGCTGCACGCCCAATTGGCTTGAGGCTGAGCAAAAATTTAAGTGCCCGTGTCACGGTAGTGGTTTTTATAAAGACGGAATAAATTTCGAGGGACCTGCCCCTCGACCACTTGAGCGATACGCGATAAGCATCGCCGGTGACGGGCAACTCGAAGTCGACAAGAGTAAATCATTTCAAGAAGAACTCGGGCAGTGGAATGATCCAGCTTCATACGTTACTGCCTGAGGCACAATACAGACGCGCGATCGGTGTAATTTTTTTTAACTGGGCTTAAAGCAATGGCTATTGGCGAAACAATCCGGAACTCACAGATTTGGAAGAGTATCTTTCGGCATCCGATGCCATTAGATCGTCGAAATCGTATTGTTGTCATGCTGACGAATTTCTTCCTTCATCTTCACCCTGTTTCGATCAAGAAACAGGGTATCGCGCTCTCGTTTACATGGTGTATGGGCGGAGTTACTTTTTTCCTGTTTCTTGTTGAAACGGTGACGGGTGTGCTTTTGATGTTCTATTACCGCCCAACGCTTGAGTGGGCGTACAACGATATTCTTGCATTACGTGATGTCACGAGTCTTGGCATTCTTCGGGAGTTGCACCGGTGGGGTGCCCACGCAATGGTCATTACGACATGGCTTCACATGTACCGAGTGTTCCTCACGGGTAGTTACAAGCCTCCCCGAGAATTTAATTGGGTGATCGGAGTCATCTTGCTTTTGCTTACCCTGCTGCTTTCCTTTACCGGGTACCTGCTTCCGTGGGATCAACTTGCTATCTGGGCGATCACAGTTGGTTCGAATATGGCACGCGCAACGCCAATCCTTGGCTATGAGGGCCCAGGCTCACAGTTGTTAACAATTGGCGGCATCGACATGATCACGGATGGATCTGATGCTCGCTTTGGTTTGCTCGGAGCGAGGTTTGTTGGCGAAGAAACACTGAATAGATTCTACGTGCTGCACTGTATTGCCATTCCTCTTGCTACAGCGCTTTTGTTGGCTATTCACTTTTGGCGGGTTCGCAAAGACGGTGGTATTAGTGGGCCGCTGTGATTGAGTGATGAGTTGTATTTGTTATGGCGTGCTTGGGTTTTGTAGTTAGTAGTCACGATTGAAAGTAATCGTTCACAATGCATTCAAACGGTTTTTTTCTTAACGACGTAGCCGGATTTCTGGGTGGATATTACGCCTTTATCGCAATCATGAACGGCATCGCCGCTCTTGTTTTATGGCGAAAGAAAGACGCGACTACATGGGCATTTGTGTGGTCTGTATTTGCAGGCATCATGATGATTTTTGCCAGTCTTGCATTGTCTGGTTCGAAATCAATGGTTCCCATCCTGCCTGAGGCGATTCGCGGGCTTGTAAATAATCTTTCAGGCCCGGTTCTATACACACTTGGGACAACGGCAATTCTTGTAGTGCTGTACGTTTTCAGAAAGTTTTTTGTCCAGCCGATGGTTGCCTGGACTGTGCTGAATGTTTCCTTGCTGTTGCTCGGTCTCTCGATGGCCGATGAGAATTTTGCAGCTATTGTCATGAAACCGGATAATGTTCCGATCGTTGGACTCGTGTATCTTTTGGCGTTTTTCACTTGGGTTGCGACAAAGCAGGCAGTAGTGAATGACGAGCGAATTAAGCAGGGTTTGCCGGTTATTGAGAAAGTGAATGATGAGAAAGTGCTTGTGTGGCCAGATCTTGTGTACACAGAACTGATCTGCATGATTGCAGTTTCCGCGCTACTGCTGGTTTGGGCAATTTTTCTTCCTGCTCCCCTTGAAGAGCCGGCGTCCAGCGTAAAGACTCCAAATCCTTCTAAAGCGCCGTGGTATTTTCTTGGCCTTCAAGAGATGTTGGTGTATTTCGATCCATGGTACGCAGGTGTCGTTTTGCCGAGTTTGGTTGTGTTTGGCCTGATGGCGATGCCGTATCTGGACTTCAATAAAAAAGGGAATGGATACTATTCGATCGAAGAACGAAAGTTCAGCTATCTGGTGTGGCAGTTTGGATTTTTTGAATTGTGGATCACGCTGATTATCCTCGGAACGTTTCTTAGAGGACCGAACTGGAATTTCTTTGGTCCATTCGAATATTGGACACCATACAAGGTTGAAGTGCTCAACAATGTCGACCTTCCACAAATGTTTTGGGTTCAATGGCTGAATCAACCGCTTCCGCGGGCGCCCCAAGATGCTGGGCTGCTTTCTCAGATTGGGTACATTTTGATGCGTGAATCACCGGGGTTACTGGTGATGGGTGTCTACCTGGTTGCGTTGCCGCCTCTTATGGCGGTCACAATTTTCCGTGGTTTTTACGCAAAAATGGGCTTTATTCGTTACATGGTAATGTCGAATTTGATGCTCTTGATGCTGACTCTGCCTTTAAAAATGGCCCTTCGTTGGACGTTGAACCTAAAATACATTATCAGCATTCCCGAGTTTTCACTGAATTTTTGAGTTTCTTGTTTCCATATGAGTTGTTTTTGTAAACCCGACCCGTAAGAGTTAGTCGATGCCTGCAACTGAACAAACTTGGCGAGACATGAAGGTGCTACACATTGTATTTAGTGTAGTTGCTGTTGTTCTCTTGATCGCGACCGTTGTAATGCTGTCGGTGGATCACAATCGTCCTTGGAAAAAGTATCAACGAACATTTCGTGCCCTGGAGACGTGGTCGGCGTCGGCGAACGTGTCCGCGGAAAACTCTCGGGCCTTTGCTGCTCAGACGGGCGAACTCGAGGCATCACTGGCAGAGGTGCGACGAGCCGACTTGGACCCATCGCTCGTTATGAAGTTTCTTGATCAAGCTGAAACAGTGAAGGAAGACGCAGAAGCCTCGGTGTTTGCGAAAGAGGATATTGCTCGGCTGCAGAGCGTTACGGATCCAGATAAGCGGTTTCAATTGCGAGGTGACTTGTTGCAGCGGTTCCAAGATATTGTTGATAGGTCAAGGTTTCGCGAGGATAACAGTGCTGGCAGGTTGAAATTGCGGAAGGCTAATCTCGATAAACGGCGTGCAGATTATGAATTGGCGGTGTCCGGTGAAGCCGACGCCGCAAAACAAAAAGAACTCTTGGTATTAGCCGGCCAGCAAAGGAAGAAGGTTACGGATGCGACGCTCGCTTTTCAGGAGGCAAATACGCATCGAAAGCAACTTGCTGACACGCTTCGGCAGATTACCGCAACGGAAGACGCTGCTGCAAAAAAACTTGCGACTCACCGACAGTCATTAATCTTATTGAAAAAGGCGCTCACTGATCGGGCGCCTAATCTCGGCAAGACAGTTCTTGAACTTCCGGTACTAGATGCATTTAATGGTCCGCTGCGGGTCGATCAGATTTGGCTTCCGAAGTTGACGCTCAATAATAATTTTCGTGACGTCGCTCGTTTCGACAGATGCACAACGTGTCATCAGGGCATGGATAAATCTTCGGCGGGATCGCCATCGAAACCGGCGTATCCGGAAGTTGCAAACGTGGAGGTTCTTATACCAACACCTGATAAACCGCCAGTATTCAAAGAGGGTGAAAGCGAATTGCAACAAATGGAAGACGTTTTTGGCTTCCAGCTTGCATCGAAAGGTCTCTTTCGTGAGGACTCGCCGACCATCAGTGTGGTTTTGCCCGAATCTCCGGCAGCAATTGCAGGTCTTCAGAGCGGTGATGTTATTACGGCAGTCGGTGGTGGGCGAACTTCGGTGCGTGCGTTAGCAGTCACTGCATTACTGGAGAACGTGTCATGGGGCTCGCCGTTAAGGTTAAGCCTCCAGCGTGGTGTTCCGCAGCCCTATGCAACACACCCAAGGCTTGATCTTTTCGTGAGCGACTCAAGTCCACACTCAATGAAAAC
>JABHNP010000015.1 GCA_018694455.1 Planctomycetaceae bacterium
AACTATCTTCGCCCATTCCTCAAGTTAATTAAAAAGAAATTGACAAGAAGAAATTGAGAGACTGATGTATAGTTATGCCCGCTCTACAGCAGAAAGTGTGTCACGTTACTTTGAATAGGAGAGTTTTGAACACATACCGGTTATCACAAATGCATAGACATCTCCAACCAAACATATTCATGCATTTGCTTGATCTTTGTAAAATCTGCCTTCTATTTTTGGAAATATTCGTGACCTGCATCTCCACCGCTAATCAAATACGCGGTGAGGTCAAGAATTTCATCCTGTGTCATTCGACTAAACAGGCCTACTGGCATTGGTGATGTTTTCGACACCATCATCTCATCAATATCATCTCTATTTATTGACACACGTTCCCAGGGGTCAGCGAGATCCGTGTTGAGAACAATATTTCCCCCATCCCCTTTCTGGCCAAGATTCACTATCACACCGTTATGTACGATGCCGTCGTTTGTCAAAACAGTTACCGCAGAAAATTGATCGTTAATTACTTTGCTTGGATGAATAACTTGATCAAGCAGGTCACGTGTTGAATATCGTCGGCCAGCAGTTGTCAGATCAGGACCAGTCATTCCGCCCTGATTCTGAAATCGGTGGCAAGCATAACAACCGGCAGCTGCAAACATTGTTCGTCCATTTACAAAATCCCGGCCCTGCATGCCTGATTGGGCTGCCCGCGACAACTGATCGAGTTCCCAATCTTTGGATGGACGCCCTTTGAATACTTCGCCCAGATTTTCGAGCGCAGACTTCTTTTCCGGCTTCTTGGCAAGAATTCCTGCAAGTGATTCTTTCTGTGCTTCACTGAGCGATGCAACGGCATCATCACGAATAAATTCAACAAACTTGGCAAAACTCGCACCACCTCGATAGTTTGCAGCCTTCAAGAACCAATTGAAGTACTCTTCCTTCAAATGATCTGTCCAGCCATTCTTCAGTAAGCGAATCGACCTTGCATACTGCATCTGCTCCTCTTGAGTCGGAACAGATTGAATCATGGCAATTGCCTTCTGTGCAATGGTGGGTGACTCCAGCCATGCAAGAGTCTCGCACAACAACCAATTCATTTCAGCTGAGCCAGAAGGAAACCGCGGGTCAATCTTTGAGACGAGCTGTTTAATGATTGCTTCATCTGGACGACCAAATCGACTCAGAATAATTTGAAGTGTTCGCTGGTACGTAAGTTGACTTGCTTGATCAAGGTTAGTGAGATCAATCTTGATCATTGCTTGAAGAAGCTTGTCACGCATATCCGTATCGACTGGCGGCGTAGAGTCATCTCGATGCTGTGGACACACGCCTGTTACGCGGGTGAGTGCGAGAATCGCCTCAACCTGTTTCTTGGGGTCCGATTCACTCAGAGCCTTATCTGCCCACTCTTCGACTGGTTGATGCTCAATCGCAGTGCGAGCTGCAAAGCGAATAAAACGATCAGAATCTGAAAGATGCGGCCATGCTACTTTTACAGCGTCTGGGTCTTTTTTTCCATGGAACGCTTCCAGCCGATGCCGTGTTGTTCTTGCCACATTTTCAATGGAATCTGGAACAACCGGATCTGTTGATTCATCACCAACATAGGTCACCCGATAGAGGCCAGACTGTACTTTCCTACCACCGATTGTGAAATACATGGCACCATCATCTGGATGGATGATGGCATCCGTGATCGGTAGCGGTGCACCAGTTACAAATTCTTCTTTCGTCGCCGTATATGAAGATCCTTCGGGCTTCAGGTAGACCGCATACAATTTCCCCCAGCTCCAATCGAGGGCATAGAGTGCGTTTTGATATTTCACTGGAAACTTTGAACCATACCCAAACGTGACACCTGTGGGTGAACCTGGCCCGATATCAAGAGTTGCTGGCAGACTGTCTGCATAAAACGGTGGCCGCTTTCCTGCACCATTTCTCCAGCCAACCTCAGCCCCACTTGTCACATGGTTAATTCGTGTCGGACGATACCAGGGGGCATTAAAGTCGTACTCCATATCGGCGTCATAGGTGAAAAGTTCACCATCATGATTAAACGCTGCGTCAAAAATATTGCGAAAACCATTTGCGTAGACTTCAAAATCTTTCCCATCTCGATCAACTTTATAGATAATGCCACCGGGCGCAAGAACACCACGATTATGGCCACGGCCATCAGGGAAACTCGGGAGCAGATGGTCCTCACCCCAAACCCTCGGCACCTGTGAAGATTCGACAAACTCCGTTGGCTTTGTGCTGTTTCCCGTAATCAGGAAAAAAGAATCACCATCGGGACTCGGTACGATAGCATGCACCCCATGGTCTCCACGGGCGTCCATTTCTCTCAGGCACTCAACCTTATCGAGTTGATCATCGCCGTCACTGTCCGTAAGGCGATAGAGACCTGATGAAATCT
>JABHNP010000113.1 GCA_018694455.1 Planctomycetaceae bacterium
CGCATTGATACCGGAACAGACGGCTGCCTCTTCGAGAGCGTTATTGGGGGTGAAAAAGTTGGTCGGTACAGTTTTCTTGGATCTGAACCCTTCCTTCAGTTCGAAGCCCATGGGCCCAATGTAACCATTCGGCGACAAGGACAACCTGCCGAAAATATTCATGTTGAAGATCCGCTGGCGGAACTAGAAAAACGAATGGCAGAATTCAAACCTGCCCGCCTCAATGAACTCCCACCATTTACAAGTGGCGCTATAGGTTACGCAGCGTACGATGCAATTCGTTATGCCGAGCACCTCCCAAATATACCCGTTGATGACCTTGGGTTACCCGACATCTACTTCGCACTTTATGATCGGCTCGTGGTTTTTGACCACGTTTCGAAATCTATTGATATTGTGGCATTAGCGAAAATAACTACAAAATCAGCTGAATCGATTCGAACAGCTTACGAATCAGCCAAGCAGCGTGTTGATGAAACAATTGACAAGCTCAACCAGCATTGCAACTGGCCGCCCATCAACGATATTGGTTCTTTAAAACCACAAACACAAACACATGTCACTGCGAACCGAAGCCGTCAAGATTTTTTAGAAGCTGCCGAGAAAGCCATTGACTACATTCACGCTGGTGATATTTTCCAAGTCGTGCTTAGCCGGCGAATTTCCGTGCCATTCGAGGCTTCTCCACTTGAGCTTTATCGGACACTTCGTGTCGTGAACCCAAGTCCATTCATGTTCTGTCTCCGCACTCCTAACGCAACACTTGTTGGAAGTTCACCAGAGATCATGGTCCGAGTCATGGATCAAACGGTTACCGTAAGACCACTAGCGGGCACACGTCCTCGTGGAAACACCCCCGAAGAAGACGCGGAATTAGCTGCGGGGCTTCTAGCGGACCCTAAAGAACGGGCCGAGCATGTGATGCTTATCGACCTTGGCCGAAATGATGTTGGACGCGTGTCAGAGATTGGCTCTGTTGAACTTTCGGATGTTATGGCCATTGAGCGATACAGCCATGTCATGCATATAACCAGCAATGTCTGCGGGAAGCTCAAGCCGCAGACAACTGCTTTTGACTCACTTCGCGCATGCCTTCCAGCTGGCACCGTATCTGGTGCGCCAAAGATTCGTGCGATGGAAATCATTGATGAACTTGAGCCGAATAAACGAGGCCCTTATGCCGGCGCTGTAGGCTACATTGATTTCACTGGCACGATGGACACGTGCATTGCACTCCGAACCATTGTGCTAGCCCATGGCAAGGCCTACGTCCAATCAGGAGCAGGAATTGTTGCTGACAGTCTTCCGGAAAAAGAATTTGAAGAAACTCTCAACAAAGCAAAAGGACTGCTTGTAGCAATTGACATGACAACGGACCGGCTCAAAGATCATGGTTCGAAAATCGCAGGAACGCAATGATTTCGCTTGAACGAGTTTCCGTCCAACGACACGGCGTTATCGTATTGGACCAATTCACCCACACGATTCACCCAGGGCAATCTGTTGCAGTCATTGGACCATCAGGATCTGGAAAAACTACACTCCTTGAAACTCTTGCCGCGATACTGCCCGTTCACTCTGGCAACTTTTCACTTTCTGACCTAGCAACGAAGAACCCCCAATCCAATCAGCGACTTCTTGGATATGTACCCGACATCATACCAATTTGGCCAATGATTCGTGTTGATGAATGCCTTGAATTATTCGCGTCGAGCTTAGGGCTTCGAGGAAACGATATAAGTAATGCTGTAACTCGATCACTTGAGAAAGTTTCTCTCCACAACTTGCACGGACACCGAATCGATACTCTCTCCTCTGGCCAGAGTAAGCGATTACTCCTTGCGAGAGCCTTACTTTGTGAGCCCTCTATCTTAGTGTTCGACAATCCTTATAGCGGTCATGATCCTGCTGGCTATCAGATAGTTGAGGAACTTGTAACAAATTCACAAATTACAGGACGGATTATTGTCGCAGCTTTTAACGATGCAAACATTTCCGAGAACTTCACAGACCTGATCGTAATGAAGGACGGACGAAAAATCTCAGGCAATCGTTTTAAGCCTGAATTATTTACAGATGTAACCGAATGGCAAATTCGTCTCAAATGTCCAGCATCCGCTGCAGATGCAGCTAAAACTCTTGGTCATCTCACTGTTTCGAGCACGATCGTCGATGAGGATTATTTACTATGTAATTTGGCTACTCATCGCGGACCAATCGAAGAGGCGTTAGCGACTCTCACAAGGGCAGGGTGCCCAGTCGCGACGTGTACATATGACCCACCATGGCCAGCTCAAGTCTTACAAGCACTTGCCTACGAATAAAGAGCGTAAATTCAGCAAGCCTCGCATGCTTTGACAAGTTCCTGCACAAAACTACCGGCAGCATTGGGAATCGATTCATTGTCCCTAGCTTCTTCGAGACAACGGACAACCGCAGAACCAACAATGACCCCGTCAGCCACTGCGGCAACCTCTCTGGCTTGACCGGCACTTGATATCCCAAACCCTACCAAGATCGGAACATCTGACTCTTTACGCAACCACTTGATACGGTCGATAAGACCGTCTGGCAAAGCCGTACGCTCTCCTGTCACCCCTGCCACGGAAACGCAATAAAGAAATCCTGTTGAACGCCTCGCAATTTCTCGAGCTCGCTCCGGTGGTGTTGTTGGAGTGACGAGTCTCACAAGAGCTAACCCAGACTTCCGGCACTGCCTATCAAGGTCATCAGACTCTTCCAGCGGCAAGTCTGGCACAACAAACCCAGCGAGGCCACTGGCCTCACCCCGCCTTACGAATTCTTCAATTCCAGTTCGAAATATAAGGGAATAACTTGCCATAGCCAGCAACGGCATCTCGCATACTTCACGAAAACTTGAAACAATACCAAACATTTTTTCTAGATTCATCCCTGCATTCAAGGCACGTGTGTACGAGGACTGAATCACTGCGCCATCTGCAATCGGATCACTGTACGGGACACCAAGCTCACAACATGTTGCTCCTGCTGCAGAAATTGATTTCAAAATGGCAACTGTTGTGTCACAATCTGGGTCACCGGCAGTGATAAAAGGAGAAACTGCACGCCGGCCTTCAGCCTTACAAAGCGCAAAAGCATTTTCAAGACGTTTGATACCTGTTTGTTGTTTACCGTCTTTAGAACTCATTCAATGTATGTCTTTTCTACTGGAAGGATGCCAGCACGAATCGCGTCAACACAATGTGGTTAACGAATCATTCCTGACCACGTAACCTTGCTATCTCGGCTGCATCTTTATCGCCTCGACCCGACATGCAGACCACCAAAATTTCCTCAGGGCTCATTTCCGAAGCAGCCTCAACAGCCCATGCCAATGCGTGCGATGTTTCGAGCGCAGGAAGAACCCCCTCTTGCTGAGCTACCATATCGAATGCATCAAGTGCTGCGGCATCAGTCACGCTTGTATAGTCAACCCGACCAGAATCCCGCCAGTAACTGTGCTCCGGCCCCACTCCCGGATAATCTAGACCTGCCGAGACTGAATGAACGTCAGCAGTTTGACCATCAAGATCCTGTAATACGTAACTCAGGCTGCCGTGAAGGATGCCTGGTGTCCCATACGTCAGCGGCGCGGCATGATCACCCTCATCACTCGAACGACCTCCTGCCTCGACCCCAACGAGACGAACATCTGGATAATCCACAAATGGATAGAACATTCCGGCGGCATTACTGCCACCGCCGACACATGCCACCACAGTATCGGGCAGCCTTCCGAATAGACTTTCGCAACAATCTATTGTTTCTCGTCCAATGACTGACTGGAAATCACGGACTATACGTGGAAACGGATGAGGGCCAACTACGGAACCTATGATGTAATGCGTTGTTTCCACCGTGGCCATCCAATCTCGCATCGCCTCATTAATTGCATCTCGTAGCGTACGAGAACCACTTTCAACAGGACGGACCTCCGCACCCATTAGTTTCATCGTCCGAACATTCGGGGATTGGCGACGAACATCCTCCGCACCCATGTAAACGATGCATTCAAGTCCAAATCGAGCACATGCTGTTGCAGTTGCCACGCCGTGCTGGCCCGCCCCTGTCTCAGCAATGATTCGTTTCTTACCCATCCGAATCGCCAGCAGTGCTTGACCGAGCGTGTTGTTAATTTTGTGAGCGCCCGTATGACTAAGATCTTCTCGCTTAAAATAAATTTGAGCGCCTCCTGCCTTCTCAGTGAGCCTTTTTGCAAAAAGCAGGGGGGTCGGCCGACCAACAAAAGCTCCAAAGAGCCCTTCAAGTTCGCTCACGAATGCCGGGTCTACAATCGCTTCATCATACGCGCACTCCAACTGATTTAGTGCTGCAGAAAGTGTTTCTGGCACGTACCTACCACCGAAACGACCAAAGCGACCAAGACTATCGGGCACAGCAGAAAGTTTGTGATCTACTACTTCAGCATGAACACGAGGCATTTAAAGCTCCAAATGTTTAGGCAAACCTTTTTAAGCAACCCGTCTATTATTTAACATGTCTCGAAGAATACCTGAAACCACTTGAATTGTAGCCTGCTTCTACGATTTTCGACCTACGGGAAGACCTTTGGCACCATTCAAAAAGCTATTACGATGCCAGAACTACCGGAAGTTGAAACAATGTGTCGCGGAATCGCCTGTTTCCGAGGTAAAATCATTGAAAAAATACTCTTCCCAAAACATACCCGCCGAGCGTCTCCAATTCAGCCAAGGCCAAAAATTCTTGCGTCCAAACTTCAGGGTGCTCGTATTACCGGTATTACGCGTCTCGGCAAAAGGGCAATACTGTCTGTCGAACCGGCTAATGAGAACGGTAATCTATTTCTCATTTTTGAGCCCCGAATGACTGGTTTGCTTTTGCGGGTTCCACCTCCAACTGAAAAGCATGTGCGACTTGTAGTCCACATGCAAAAATATCAGGATCCACTTATCTTCTGGGATCGACGTGGCCTTGGGACAATAACCATGGTCAATCGACCCACATTCATCGCCCGTTTCGGAAACAATGCACTGGGGCCTGACGCACTTAAAGCCAACGGCCCAGAACTGTACAAAAAAATTCATCGTTCAAAGCGGCACATCAAAGTTGCTCTTCTAGATCAAAAAATACTCGCTGGTATCGGAAATATTTATGCTTCAGAAATCTTGTACTTGGCCAGAATTGATCCACGAACACGGTGTTGCCGGTTAAGTCAGGATGCGTGCGAACGCATAGCAAGAGCATCCTCACAGATTCTTCGTCTTGCGATCAAACACGAAGGCTCCTCAATAGGTGACGAAACCTATAGAACAGCAGACAATCGCCCAGGTCGATATCAGCGATTTCATAAAGTCTACGGACGCGACAAAGCCAAGTGCGGCAAATGTAAAAATGAGATCCAGCGGGTCATTCAGACTCAACGATCAACTTTCTTCTGCCCAAACTGCCAAATACGTTACTGAAGACCGTTGCCAGCTATTATTAAACTTGGGTTTTTCAAACAGGACATGGTAAAACTTCACTTAAGGCCAACAACACAACATCGGTAAGACCGTTTAAATTGGTGTTAAAGAAAATCAGGTACGCAACAGAGATCATAAGGAGCCGCTTGACATGCCAACTTCAAAGAAAAACAAACCGACTTCTCGGAGGAGTTTTCTGACGAATACGTCAGCAGCGATTAGTGCGACCTCTCTCCTGCAAGGTTCTGACTGGTGCAAAATTTATGCGGCGGAGCCGACCCTTCCTTCGACGGCCGAAACTCTCGCTGGAGAACTTCATGCCTCACTTACAACAGATCAACGAAAACAGGTTTGCTTTCCATGGAATTACCAACACCCGAAGTATGGACTTCTGCGTACACGAGTTGCTAACAATTGGCAGGCAAGCAAACCAGAAATTGCGAGTGACTTTTTTACAAGCACACAACAAAGCATGATTCGTAAGATTTTTGAAGATATTATCTCGCCGAAATGGCAACCACAGTTCGATAAACAACTGGAAGATGACTGTGGTGGGTTTGGTTATTCGCAAAGCGTCGCACTCATTGGAGAGCCCGGCAGTGGCAATTTCCAATTCCTACTCAGCGGCCGTCACATGACGTTGAGGTGTGATGGAGACTCCGCTGATCATGTTGCTTTTGGAGGACCGATTTTCTATGGCCATGACACCGGCAATTTTCATGAAGAACCGACACACCCAGGAAATGTTTTCTGGCCGCAAGCCGTCGCAGCAAATAAAGTATACGCATTGCTTGACAGGCACCAACAGGAGGCATCAACCGTTCGTCGCTCACCCAAAGAAAGCGCTATTCAATTTCACGGTAAAGCAGACCGGCCAGGGCTATCCGTTGCGGATCTTACTAAAGACCAGAAAAAAGAACTTGGAAATGTTCTCAAACTTCTTCTCGAACCATTCCGACCGAGCGATCAAGCTGAAATTGACCGTTGCTTAGCATCACAGGGCGGAATTGATACGTGTCGTCTCGTTTATTACAAAGATAAAGACCTTGGGAATGATGGCGTATGGGACAACTGGCGACTTGAGGGCCCGGCATTCGTCTGGCACTTTCGTGGCGCGCCTCACGTCCATGTTTGGGTCAATATCGCAGATAGCCCGCAGGTCCCAACGAATGCCTGACTGTTGTATCGTTGGGGGAGGCGTCATTGGCCTGTCGATTGCTCGAGAACTCGCCAGAAGAGGCCGCTCTGTATCTGTTGTAAGCCGTAATACTTTGCGAAAAAGTGCGAGCTGGGCGGCGGGTGGCATTTTTCCGGCCCAACCAAGAGACACTATCACTGATCGCAACGGAACCCCTATCGAGAGACTCACACAATATAGTGATCGACTCCACGAACAGTGGACAAAATCGCTACTTGAAGAAACCGGGATAGACAATGGTTTCCGACGATGCGGCAGCCTCGCCGTGGCCACAACGGAAGAAGCTGCGTCTCAGTTACAGGCTGATGAACAAAAGTGGAAACGCTTGCGCGTAAAACACGAGAGCCTTTCGCCAACAGATATAAGCGACATTGAGCCAGCCCTGCGTGGTGCCGTTGCTACTCGCCAAGTACGTAGAGCATTTTACCTACCGGACGAAACACAGGTACGTCCTCCTCGACACCTTGCTGCATTACGATCAGCTTGCTTAACCAATGGAGTCGAAATTTTTGATAGTCACCACGTGCGAAATTTTGAATTTGATTCGAGCCGCATCGTTGCAATCAATATCGAAGATCGAGACTCAACATTACTTCCAATTTGTGCTGATCAGTTCTGTATCGCAGCTGGAGCGTGGTCTGAACAGTTGCTTCAAAAACTTGATATCAAATTACCTACGAAGCCTTGGCGGGGCCAGATCTTATTGCACAAGGTCAAACCTGGCATGCTCCGCCACATTATCAATTTTGGATCAGGCTTTGACTATATGATTCCACGGGATGATGGACACCTGCTTATTGGATCAACTATAGAAGATGTGGGCTTTGATTCATCAACGACACCTTCAGCACTTAGCAGGATGAACAAACTTGCTTATGACCTTCTCCCTGACGTCAGGGCACAGGAGCCAATATCTTCCTGGGCCGGCCTGCGGCCAGGCTCACCCGATGGACTACCCACCGTCGGCCGTATCCCCTCAGCAGACAACGCATGGCTAGCAACAGGGCATTACCGTTCGGGCTTCCATCTCTCAACGGGAACAGCTCACCTGATCTCTGATTCAATGTGTGGTAGTCCAACGGAAATGCAATTAGATCTATTCTCCACTGACCGAGCAGGTCTAAATGGATCTGCTCAGCCCACCAAATAAATGGCTTGAGCGTGCTAAAAAACCCTGCCTGTCGCCAACATCAAGCTAAACCACAACGCAATTTTTACTTTCCAACACCTGTCGTACGACAGAACGACAGGAATAGATAAATATCAATGCACAGGATCAAAAAGAATCGTATGGAGGCTTGCCTGCTCAACATTTCCTTCCAGACACTGGACAAATACCCGATATCTGCCGGTCTCTGGGAATTTGAGCCATCCAATCGGAAATGCCTGATAATTATGCGAAGAGTTTTGTTGGTTTTGGATAGATTTCCCGCCGTCAATACCAACTCGCCAAACGAGTCTCCCTTCTCCCGCATAATCTAATGAAACTTGGTACTCGCCAGGCACAAGCACATCAACTTCCCACGATAATTCAGCATCGGCATCAAACTCATGGCCGTGCACAATCCGTTTCCATTCACCAAACTTTTCCATCCAACGTTTCTCCGACTTCTTCAGTCCCTCGACATCAGCAAACTCAACAGGCAATCTCGTAATTGCCTCCGGGTCAATCGTTAGAACCGGATCAATTGTTGGGTTTTCTGTGAAATTCAATTCAATTACGGACGCAAGTAAATCCGGAGCTTTTGCAGGGACTTTAATAACAACATGCTTGCCGCGACGCTCACATTCAAGATCAACGGACTCGCTGTCTCGCAACAACTTCGCTCGTTTGACGTCTTGCTGAATATTTGGAACGTAAAGCTCACCAGAACTTGGCCATTGAAAAACTGAGAGAAACAGCG
>JABHNP010000014.1 GCA_018694455.1 Planctomycetaceae bacterium
CCCTGTTGCTCTGCTGATACGGGATTAACGCCAGCTTGAATGACTGGTTTTGGAAAACTCCCCAGTGCCCACACCACAATGCTGACAGCGAGTATCAGTGTGCCAGCATTTTTCAGAAAAGAGACAGCAGCCTCACGAACCCGTTCACCAACAACGGCTGGCTGTGGCCACCGCCAGCTCGGAAGCTCTAATACAAACGGCTGTGGTGGTCCACGGAAAATGGTGCGAGAAAGAACAAAAGCAACAATTGCAGCAACAAAAATACCAATGAGATACATTGAAGCAAGGACAACAGCAGGTAAACGAAACCAGGTATTCCCAACCGCAACATTTGGCACGAATGCACTACATAAAAGTAAATAGACTGGGAGTCTCGCTGAACAGCTCATAAGAGGTGCAACAAGAATAGTTAGTAACCTGTCGCGTTTATTCTCAATTGTACGGGCAGCCATGATGCCAGGAATAGCACACGCAAAACTTGAAAGAAGTGGAATAAAAGATTTCCCAGAGAGGCCAACTCCAACAAGAAGCCGGTCCATAAGGAAAGCTGCTCGGGCCAAATATCCACAGCCCTCAAGCACGGCCACAAAGAGAAAAAGAATAGCTATTTGTGGCAGAAATATAACGACTCCACCAACTCCTGCAATGATGCCGTTTACGACAAGTGACTGAAGTATGCCATCGGGCATGACCAATTCAGCCCATCCTGCAAGGAGTTCCACACCACCCGAAACAAGGTCCATCAGCGGAGTTGCCAGCCAGAAAATAGAACTGAATATCGAGAGCATGGTCATACCAAAGACGACAGTTCCGAGAATGCGATGTGTGAGTACTGCATCAATACGTTCACCAAGTGACCGACTGTGCTTGGTAGAAAATGAAAGAACATCTTTGGTGATATCATCAATCCAGCTGTAACGGGCGATCGCATCAGCTGCCGCGACAGGTCGATCTGATTCCGCACCTTTAGATAAGTAAGCATTTAATGCTTTAGGGACTACCTGTCCTGACCAATCCCTGGATTCGATAAGTGCATCGGCTAGTTGATCAACACCGTCTCGACGAGGTGCGACAAGACGCAGTACTGGACAACCAAGAAACTCTGAAAGCTTCTTGCGATCGATATGTATACCTTTTGATTCTGCGACGTCGCAGAGTGTCAATGCGACAAGAACAGGTCGTCCTACAGCGAGTGCCTGACTCACAAGATACAGGTTACGGCTGAGATTTGTTGCATCAACAACCACAACAATGCAGTCAGGTTGTGCAACACTATTTATGTTGCCACAGAGAACATCAACAGCAACCTGTTCATCGGGGCTTTTTGGATTCAGACTATAAGCACCTGGCAGATCAATCAGTTCAATGGTATGGCCACGATGTAAAAATGTTCCAACTTTTTCTTCAACGGTGACTCCCGGATAGTTCCCGATTCGTGTCGGTATCCCAGCAATTGCTGAAAAAAGTGTGCTCTTCCCGGTATTGGGATTACCAAGCAAGGCGACAGTCAGTTTCATATCAGTCTCAACGGATTGTTGCTCTGTTGAATTTCGAGCCCTCATGGAAGACATTATCGATCCAAACGTTTTCGTAGGAGAAGATACAGGTGTTCAGGTCGCGACAACTACACGTGCAGCTTCATTACGTCGAATTGATAAGCGATAGCCTCGCAGTTCCAATTCAACCGGGTCACCTAATGGCGCCGTACCAACAATGGTGACCTCAACACCTGGTGTAAGACCCATTTCAAGTAACCGCAGCGAGGTGTTGTCGTCACCAGAGACATCGACGACCTGTGTTGTTGTTCCAATATTTACAGTTGCGAGTGACCGCATGGTGAATTCCTGTATGAGATGTCGAAGCGAAACACAATCAGTAATCGACATAAGTGAGCGACACTCTTGAAAAGCTGTTGAGACGCAGTCTCAATAACACGTATCCTAGAAAGGGTTTCCTGTGCGGGCAAGAGTCCATATTGATTCGCCGTCGTTAGGGCTGAAGATATAACGTTATGACACAAGGCCTTTTCATTACCGGTACCGATACTGATGTTGGTAAGACTGCAGTTGCAGTCGCGATTTTAAAACAGTGTGTTGGCCAGCGAATCGATTGCCGAGCATATAAACCAGTCGCCAGTGGTGTTCAGTGTAGCCTTTCAGATATCGAACGACTCTGGCAGGCAACCGAACAATCAGGGAACCGTGAAGACGTTTGCCCTCAATCATTTCAACTTGCCGTTGCACCTGAACAGGCTGCTGCCGCTGAGGAGAAGCAGATTGATGACGGTCTTCTCCGCAGAGGCCTTTATCCACATAGATCATCGAAGTTCATTCTTATTGAGGGCGCGGGTGGGCTGTTTTCACCGCTCAGCCATCAGACACTCAATATTGATCTGGCCCGAGAGTTTCAAGTGCCTATCGTAATCGTTGATAGGAGTCATCTTGGGGCGATCGGTCGTACATTGATGGCTGTGGCAGCAGCCGAATCGGTAGGTTTAACGGTTGCAGCTGTAGTGCTATCTCAAACAGAACCGTGTCATTCTGACAATGATCAAAAGCCAGACAGTGCTTTCTTCATCGCACGGCATTCACGTGAAGAATTACAAAGGAGACTTCCGCAAATTCTGGTCTGTTGGCTCGGTTACGACTCATCCACCATTGAACCATATGTGGATTGGTTCAAGAAGTCTGCAGACCTTCACATACCGATGTAAGGAGATGATTTTAATTGTATCGAAAGACCTCAAAAAGTATTTGTTGAGTCAGATTGAATTATTATGGAGTATTTATATGATCTGCAACTGACACTCGAATAAGAACGTCCCAGCATCCATTCGCGTCTGGTGTGACAATCCAGTGAGGCATGACTACGACCGACTGATGGATGAGTTCAAATCCACCTTCTGATTGACTCACAGACTCGATTGGAAATGTCCAGAAGCCAGCATGCCCACCGTTACTCGCAACACCACAGTTAAGGCTTACACGGATATCAAGCCAGTCATCCTCGAGACTCACAAGAGATGTCTCTTTAAGATCAAGATGAGTTCCAAGATGTCCGAGATCCAAACCATCGTTATCTTTGAAGCAGCGTCCTTTTGCTTGAGTGGGAAGCCCAGCAAAATTGAACTCTACAGCTAAATGTTGACAGAAGTCATCCGGGAGATCTTCAAGCTTGTATCCAATTTCAACAGTATCGGAACCCGCAGAAAGTGTGATTGCTTTGGACAGCGTGAATGGAATTCCCCAAACGTTTCCTGCCCTCGATAAGAGAACCTGCATACGATCTGGATTACGGCGAATACTTGCCTCATATGCTCCTGTTGCAAAATCCCCACGCTCCATCGCTTCACCGGAAACAATTGCTGCACTCGATGCATCGACATCAAAAAAATGATCAACAAGGCTTTTCCTACGAGTATTGTCATAGCGAAGTTTTTCTGAGAGACCTTTGTGCTTAAAGGTAGTTTGCTGAGAAGAATCAATAATGCTTCGTGCCTTACCTGGCCCGGCACGTACTTGGTCGTGATATGCTTCGAGTCGACGATCAAGCGTTGCAAGAATATTGTGACGCTGCCCTCTAAGGTCAAACTCGTACACCATCCCGCCGGTAGAAGGGGCAATCCAGAGATCAAAATGCTCGTTAGACAATCGAACTTCTGTTTTACTATCGAAGTCAAAGTCGGAACTGATAGCTTCTACCCACGTCGATGGTCGACCTTCAGCGCGATCAAGTGCATTCTCAGCTGTGATAAATGCTTGATAAATCGCATTTCGTAAATGTGGCAGGTAGATACCACCAAAAGCTCCATGCCAATACGCGCAATTGCATTGGCCTCGATATAGTGAATCAATGGCTTCGTCATATGCAATTTTATCGGTTATGGAATCCCTCGGCATTCTTTCAAGCCGATTACTGATAACCATCATTCGAGCGTACATTTCGTTGGCTTCTGGATACTTGGAGCGAAAGTTTTTCCATGAGCCACCGCGAAGAAATGGGACAATGAGTGCCTGCTGCGGATCACTTTTTGCGTTATGCCGTGCATTGATACAGGCAATTTGCTGTGCGGGTGGAAGAGCCCATTCGGTCATCTCCCGATAACTACATTCTGGGAGCCAGATTTTCCCACCTGGCGAATCACTTTGAATCACTTCAGACGGTAACGTCATCGTGATCCATTCTTGATTCTCCTCAAGAAGACGAAAAAAATGCTGTAACCAACCATCCTGAAAACAGGTCTTATGTGTTTCCGGCCAGACACCAAACTTTTCTCCATCATCACCAAAAACGGCTACAGCTCCTTGTCTGCGTGAAGCGAGGAATCGGAGATGTTCGATCGTGGCATCTGGTGCTGCAAAGGGAATAACATATCGCAAGTGCTCACTTCCAGGAAAAATCGAAAGGGTGTGACCATCTGATTCGGTTATCCAATATCGATCGAGTACTTCGTCAGTGAGGCCAGCAGCCTTGAAGTGAAAGTCGTCCAAAATAGTCCATTCGACACCGGCGATGGCAAGATCGGCGACCATGCTCGAATCCCAGACTCGTTCAGCCACCCACATTCCTTTCACTGTTGTTTGAAGACGTTGTTCAAGCCATTGGTTGTACTGACGAACCTGACCAATGCGATCGCGCGGGGGCAACATGGCAAGTATTGGTTCAGAAAATCCACCACCGACAATTTCGATTTGCCGTGCTGCAGCTAAGGAAGCTAATCGGTTGAGATATTCGGGATGGTTCATCTCAAGCCATTCAGAAAGTGGCCCACTCGTGTGTAAGGCAATCCGGATTGTTGGATGTTGCTGCAGTAAGTCAAGAAAAGGAAGATAGCTCTTCTGATAGGCACCCTCGATCACATCATGAAAGTTTCCGACAGGCTGATGGTCATGGAGAACAAAGACGAGACGAACAGCGGGGTGCATAGGTAAAGCATTCCAGAGGCCAAAAGAGCATCTCGATTTTCATGTTTCTTGGAACTCGCGCCAAACCGAAATAAGAGATTTCACCTGTCGGTGTACGGCATTACGGTGTAGGTCATACCGTCTCTAGGGACTAGGGAAGATTGTCCATGATAGAATTATGGCCTGAACTGTTATGGCTATTTCCAGCACGACTATGTCCAGCATGACTATGTCCAACAACCTGTATCACGGAGCAAACGTGTGGCTGTTTTGGGTGGAATAGTTGAGACATTATAGCCAGTTCCGAGTTCAAAGCCTGCAAGAGGTGTAATCCTCGGCAGGGCCTCGAGGTGCCAGTGCCAATGTTCCGCCGCTTGGTGAAGTGTACTGGGTGAGAGAAATGGAAATTGATGGAGCCACCAATTGTAGCTCGCTCCAGGTAGAAGGAGCTCGAGCGCTGCTGGAAAGTGTTGTGTAAATCGTGCAATATCTTCGACGCAACTCTGGTTTTCAGTGTGAAAAAAACAAGAAGGCTCCTTGCGGATAAGCCATGCCTCAAAAGGCTGGCGAGGTGCTGGTGGGACAATAGCCACAAAATTTTTGTAGCTATGAATCACACGGTCCTCATCGTTTGCATCAGATAAGATATTACGAAAGAGTGTTGGTTGATGAATGACGCAATCGCATTTACTAGATATTGTTGGTGGGATGCAGTCAATCGCAATCAGTTGGCTATGGACGTGTGCCAATGAAGCTCCAGCCTGCACGCCACCATTTTTGAAGATTGTTGCCCACGTAGTACCAGAATCTTTGGAGAGTTGTTTCATCCTCTGCTGGCAGATTGTCCAGACTCCAACCCAGTCATTAAAAGGAATCTGAAGTACTGATTCAATGTGATGTGGTGACTCTATAACAACATCATGAACGCCATAGGCAGGCATGCTGCTTTGTGTTGTTATGACTGGGTCTGCGTTACTACCAGTTTGTGTTGCAGGACTGCCAACCTCAACGATGGGGTATCTATTGGGAATAATCCTTGATTTCCAATCCAAGGCCTCATGCGAAGGCCACTGCTGTACTGGATCTGGAGTCATGCTGGAATTTTCAATACAGAACGGACAATTTGCTTTTTGGCAGTTTATGAGGTCATTTGGGCGAGCAGCGCGTCGTGGTGCAAGATAAATGTGTCGGTTCGAAAGAGGGTCATGGCGAATTGTTGGTTCTTGTGAATGATCGAATGAAAATGACATGTGTGAACCACTCGAATGAATGAGAAAGGGGAGCAAATACACCTCTTATTGAACGCTACAATCGTCGCCCGTACACTCAAGGCCTATAACCAGTTGTGCTAAAAAGTGTCATTCACCGGAGTGCATTTTGGCAATTACGTATATCCTGTTTAGAGATTCGGAGAGAATATCATGCTTACAGTTGGCAACGAGTTTCCCCAGTTTTCTGTCCAAGCCTGCACCGGTACGGAAAAGGAAGACATCAAGTTGCTCACATCAGCTGACTATTCTGGGAAGTGGACGGTCTTCTTTTTTTACCCAAAGGATTTTACGTTTGTTTGCCCAACGGAATTAGCTGAGTTTAACAAACAGCTCAAATCATTTTCAGATCGTGATACGAGTGTAGTTGGTGGCAGTACCGATAACGAGTGGTGTCATATGATGTGGCGACGATCACATGCAGACTTAAAAGATCTTGCCTATCCACTGATTGCTGCGCAAAAACTTGCTGCCGAACTTGGGATTCTTGAGCAAACAGAGGGATACTGCCAGCGAGCAACGTTTATTGTCGATCCGCATGGAGTCATTCAATGGGTTGATGTAAATCAAGGCCGAGTTGGCCGAAACGTAGCAGAAGTGATTCGTGTTCTTGATGCTCTTCAGAGTGATGAACTTTGTCCGTGCAACTGGAAGAAGGGCGACCCGTATCTCAACGTGGAATAGTTTGCGATGACAGGATGGGCTCGTTCTGCAGCAAGGGCAATCTATGCATAGTCGATTCCGTCCTCACTCGTGGAAGAATAAGTTTCGTGATGCTCTACGGGGTCTCCAGCGTGCCCTGCGGACACAAAGTAGTTTTGCTGTTCACCTGTTGATCGCGTGTATCGCCGTTGTAGCAGCGGCTCTACTCAGAGTGACTACGGTTGAATGGGGGCTTCTTATTGCTGCCATTGGCATGGTCATGGTCGCAGAGATACTCAACACAGCGATCGAGTCATTGGCGCGAGCGGTCGATACGCAGTTTCATCCTCGATTACGAGATGCATTAGATATTGCCAGTGCGGCGGTTCTTATTGCAGCAGGAACCGCAGTTTTCATTGGACTATGTATCTTTCTACCACCACTCTACCGACTTTGCTTTAGCGTTATGTAGAGTGGACTATTTTCGAATGTCATAGCAGAAGATGTTGTCCCCGTCCCGCAGGTACAGCAACCCATCTACAATAACCGGGTGTGCCCAGCACGGTCGATCACCACTGTCAGGTATTTGGAAATACGAGACTTCTTCAAAAGCAGTCGGATCAGCTTTGACTAGAGCAAGAATCCCATTTTGGTATTGGATATAAAGGTGTCCGTCGGCAGCAACAATGGCTGCTGATTTCTGTCCGCCAACGGTACTGCGGTTCTTCCACACCACATCGCCTGTCATGAGTTCGGCACAAATAATAATTGGTTGGTCATCAGCACACCCGTAGAGGTGATCGTCTATGAGCACAACTCCTCCGTGCTTATTTGCCAATTCTTTCTTGAGAGGAAAAATCACTTTTGATGTTATTGATTCTCCAGGGCCAGGGAGTTGTTGAATAAGAGCACCCCCTCTTTTATATCCAGCAACGAAATAAACGAGATCGTCTTTAATAATTGGTGTTGGAATAACAGCAGTTGTCTTTTCAATAGGAAATGTCCATAAGAGTCTGCCTGTTTCTGCATCAACAGCAAACGCTCCAGAGGCAGTTGTTTGTACATATATTTTTCGGTCTGCAACTTTGCTAATAACAATGGAGGCGTGACCGGCACCACGATCATCTGGAACAGTACATTTCCAAATGATCTCCCCATTTTTTCTGTTAAGAGCAACCATGGTGGTTTGGCTTCCACCTGGCGTACACACAAGTGTGTCGCCATCGATGAGCACAGATTCGCTGTATCCCCAATTATCACCTTTGTCACCACCAAATGTGGCTTTTAGATCAATCGCTTTTCCGAAATCTCCGGTCTCAGCATCACAGCCAATGAGTGTGCCATGCGGTGTGATGACGTACACGATACCGTCGGCAATGGTTGGCGTACTTCGGGAACCCTGCCAGTCGTCTTTTCCGTTGTTCCAGGCTTCACCGGTTCTTGTATGCCAGATCGGCTTTCCGGTGGTGCGGTCGAAACACGAAAGATATTCATCAGCATCTGAGGCAGTCGATGGTCCGTCACCCAGTGTAAAAATTCTATCACCCACAAGGGCAAGACTGGCATAACCACGGCCTGCACCCTTTGATCGCCATACAAGCTTGGGGCCGTCTTCAGGCCATGCTTTCAGTAAATCAGTGTCCGGCGCAATGCCAGTGCGATCACTACCACGAAACGTTGGCCAATCAGTTGCCTTGGCATTCTGCACAATTACCAAGCAAAAAGAAATAATCAGAAAGCTATATTGAAAATTACTCAGAAGGGACCGCATGGAATTTTCTCCAGAGAAGTTTGCCGAGGCTGCGTGCACCGGCAGTTCGTCTTTGTAGTATGACAATTCTTGGCCTGTTCTACCACTCACTTAGGACGTTGATGCGATGAAATCCAAGAACCATGGACACAGGATACCCCATTCACCAACCTTCATATCAGTGTGTACAAAATCATGTATTGAGTGTGACCAATTTTATGAGTGGCATTCGTAAAAGAAGAGTTTTTGAAAAACGAACAAAAGTGATCAAAACTCCAAAACTTATATTTACGACGCAACGGCTTCTTCTTTGGGCGGTTTTCGGCTAAACCACATAACAACGGAGTAGAAGACTGGTGTAAAGAAAATACCGAAGACAGTAACACCAAGCATGCCGGAAAAAACTGCAGTACCAAGGGCTACACGCATCTCAGCACCTGCACCTCGGCCAATGAGTAGGGGCACAACACCAAGAATAAAAGCAAGAGATGTCATCAGGATTGGTCGCAGTCGCTGAGTCGCGGCTTCAAGAATTGCCTGGATGCGTGGAAGGCCATCGGCTTCACGCTGCTTGGCGAACTCTACAATCAAAATGGCGTTTTTAGCTGCCAGCCCAACAAGAACAAGAAGCCCAATTTGAGTGAAAATATTATTGTCACTGCCGGCAATCCAGACACCTGCTATGGCTGCCAGCAGACACATCGGTACGATCAAAATAACAGCGAGTGGTAACAGCCAGCTCTCATACTGAGCAGCAAGTACAAGAAATACAAAAAGAGTTCCCATTGCAAAAACAAAACTCGCAGTGTTACCAGCAAGTATTTGTTGAAGAGACAAATCGGTCCATTCAAAGTCAATGCCCGGAGGAAGCAGTCCTTGTCCGTCAGGAGGTTTTGCTGCGAGTGTTTGAACCAGTGCAATGGCATCACCAGAACTTGTGCCAGGCAGTGTCGATCCAGAGAGATCAGCAGATGGTGCAAGGTTGTATCGTGTGACAACCGCAGGACCGCTGGTATCTTCGACGGTCAGGAGTGTTGCCAGTGGTACCATTTCTCTTTCAGCATTTCGAACTTCAAGTCTGCCGATGTCTTCCGGACGCATTCGGAAAGGAGTATCAGCCTGTGCCATGACCTGCCAGTTTCGGCCAAAGGCGGTAAAGTCATTCACGTAAGCACTGCCGAGATACACCTGCAGTGTCTGATGAATAGACTCTATTGATACACCGGCTGCTTTTGCCTTTGTACGATCAATGTTGATGAAAAGTTGAGGCTGATTTGCCTTAAAGGTTGAGAACAGTCCAACAAGTCCTGGCTGCGCAGTAAGCGCATCAGCTAAGCCAGCTGTCGATTGCTCGAGTTCAGTTGCTCCGTGTCCGGTGCGATCGACAACTTGAAGCTTAAAACCACCCGTATTTCCAAGACCATCAATTGGTGGTGCATTGAAGACGACACAGCGTGCTTCACGTACACGATGAAATGCTGTTCGCAATGTTTTTGCTATTTCAAAAGATGATTGTTCTGGACTGATAACTCGAGTCGCAAATGGATCAAGAATAATAAACATGCCACCAGCATTCGAAAGGCTCACGCTTGATAATAAGGAATAGCCTGAGACAGATATTGTGTGGGCAACACCGGGTGTCTCCCCAGCAATCTTTTCCAGTTCATGAATGACACGAGCTGTTCTCTCATGACTTGCTCCTTCGGGGAGCACTGCATTGACAAGAAGATACCCCTTGTCTTGTTCTGGAATGAAGCCCACAGGGACTGTATTAAATCCAAAATACGTGAGACCCATCAGGGCAACATAAATCCCCACCATCACAATGCCAATTCTTAAAAGAACGCCAACAACTGCTCCATAAACTCCGGTTGTGACATCAAAGAAGAGATTGAAAAGTTTAAAAACCCACGCGAGAAACATGTTGAAGATGGGTGTGATAAAAAATCCACCAGCAAATCCAGCTCCAAACACACTGAGCCTGACAGCCCACATAGAGAAAGCAGACGTAGGTCCGTCAGCAATACCTATCCAGACAAGAGCAAAGTCTTCAGCAACCCAGAGTGCCAAAAGGCC
>JABHNP010000025.1 GCA_018694455.1 Planctomycetaceae bacterium
ATACGTGCTGTTTTATCGCTACTGCCACTGACAACAAGCAGGATTGGACGATCAATACCTTGAGCCTTATCAACAGCTTCGCTGAGTGAAGTCAGCATAGGTTCCTCAAGATCAGCGACTGCTTCAGGAGCCGGGACCTTGGCAGCGATTCGTTTAATCCACGTGGACGCCGGTGTTCCACGGTACCCCTTCTCTTCTACAATTTTTTCACCGAATGAATCCAGCACGAGTACAGAAGGAAACGTTCGAACACCGTACTTGATACAGATTCGAGATCGTTCACTACGAACAGTTGGGCTAATTCCTGATTCGGGCAGATCGAGCATGAGCAGAACGACATGTTCTTCAGACCACGATTGAAATTCTGATGTTTCAAAGACTCGATCTTCAAGCGTTCGGCAATGCGGGCACCAGTCACTTCCGGTAAAGAGCACAAACACTGGCTTGCCGCTCCGTGTTGATTCTGCAAGCGCTTCATCGTAGTCAGTGAGCCACTCTTCGGAAGCCTGCGTTGATGCTGCCAGAAGGACAACAGCCGCCACTGCGAGGACGGCAGTTGAAACACTCGTCGTCAGGAGGGCGACAGGTCGCCCAATCCATGAAGTCATCGGCAATTTCCTCCGTGATACTATTTCATCCAAATATTCATCGGATGAACGTCGCCCTGGTCGCGAGGACCTTCCGTGAGCAACTGATTACAACGGTAACAGCGACCGCAAGAACTGACAATCAGCCTATATCGCCCAGTTTGCCTGCGCCTAATATTTTTTCAGTAATATTAAAAAACCTCGTAAATAATTGGTTTATTTCTTCTGGCATGAACGCATTCCGAGGCTACCGAGTGATACTCAGAGCAGCCAGCCATACCTGAACCGTGTCTCTTTCCGCGGCCGTCGTTGTTCATCATTGTCTTTGGTTCCGTCTGAACACCCACACAAGCCCTTGGCGATACCATAAGAACTCCAGCACGAAAAACGCTGCTCACCGTGAGGTGAGCAGCGCCTTCGCCTAAACAGGATGTTTGTTGGCCTAAGCTACCGGCCCCGAAGGGCTGATAGCTTCAACCTAGATTCTTAGAACTGCCAGATGAGGTCGCAACCACCATAGAACTGACCGTTATTATTCAGATTCGGTCCAAATGGCATGTTGCCGGGACCACCTGCTTGTTGGCCGTCGCGGCTGAACCAGTCATAACGCAGTTCGGGACGAATAACCAGGTTGTTCCCAACGAAGTAGTTAAGACCCCAGGTCGCTTCCCAGAAGTTACCGGCAAAGCCATTTCCATTGCCCTGGAGGGAACCATTACGGAAACCACCGGTACTCACACGGTATCCATTATTATCACGGAACCACTCCAATCGAAAACCACCGATCAGGTAATCTGTGAAGTTGTAGAACACGTAATTATTGACACCGTACCAGTACGCTGAACCAGGTTGTTGGCCCTGAGTCTGAACAGCGGTATTAGCATCTGCCTGGTAACCAATGTCACTCTGGTACACATAAGTCAGCTTGTCAGTTAACTCATTCGTGTACACAACACTGGTGACTGATCGAGCACCAATAAAACTTTGGCCACCAGCATTCACTGCCCCAGAGTCTTCATTGCCACTTGCATTGGCAACGGTAAGAGCCTGAGTTCCATCAGAACTGGAGAATGTGACAGCTCCCAAGAAACCTGCGTTACTTGTGCTTCCGGCAGAAGGATTCGCCTGGTTTGTTGGCAAGCCAACGTCCCAGTTATCCCAACCGTTGGTAATACCACCGATGATGGACAACTGATCATTTGGATTCCACGTGCCAAGTACACCAGTATGGGTAAACGGTTCACCATACTGCATGGTGTAAGCATGCGTGTAGAAGAAGTTACCAATCGCAGGAACAACTTCATATCCAATCAGCGTATAGAAATGTCCAAACTTGACATTGAGCTCTTGGGTTCCAAGTTCACCATAAAGCTGTGGCATGGCCAAGCCATAGTAGCGACCGGTATTCCAATTACCATCGAATCCAGCAGCGGTTGTGTAAATGAAGTCAGTACCGTAGAGAAGGTCAACTCGACCACCCACACTCAACTGATCTTCTTTCAGCACCCGCTCGTTAATGAGGTAAAGCTGATTCATCGAACCCTGCCATGCACGATCATTAAACGTAATCGGACCATTCCAGGGAGAGCCCAAGGCATTAGCACCAATACCGAGTTCAAGGAAACCATAGGTTTCAATTCCTCGTTCTAATAAAAATTCTGTTTCGAGGTAGCGAGTTGCTCCCTCTTCAATTGCTGCTTCTTGCGGTGCAGCTCCGCGATACTGATAGACATCCTCATCAGGCACGCCTGCACGGGGCATCAGCGTGACGGGCGCCTGCCCTTCAGCCTGAGCAAAGGAATCATAAATACTTGTATCGACCTGCGACGGTATCGTTGGCTCAGCCCCAACTACCGTTGTCGAAATCAGTCCAGCGGCTACCCAAACCGGCAGCTTAAGCTTCAGGAATCGCATGTTCAAAACTCCCCAATCCGTAAGTATTAAACAACAGGTGGCATCCGTTGCTACCTGTTAGGCGTGTAGGTCAGAAAGGAAACTTCTCCGCCAAGAAATTCACACTCAATCAACCCACGGGGAGATATCGTCACAACAATGTGACAGAACTGATGTTCACAAAAAAAGGCCGTACACTTTTCCAAACCGGTACGACCCGAATGTGAAAATAGAAGGAAAGGGATGTTTTTAAGGCTGCAGGACACCTTCCAACATGGCGTCAACGAATGACCCAGGATCAAAAGTCGCGAGATCATCCGCCGATTCACCGAGCCCAACAAACTTGACGGGCAATCCAAACCGTTCAGCCACCGGCACAATCACCCCACCGCGGGCAGACCCATCAAGTTTCGCCAGAACAATTCCGGTACAGCCGGCAGCCTCCTTGAAACCCTCTGCTTGAGAAAGAGCATTCTGGCCGGCTGTTGCATCAATAACAAGTAACACCTCATGGGGTGCATCAGGAATCTGCTTGCTTATCACCCGACGAATTTTTCCAAGTTCCTGCATCAGGTTTGACTGCGTCTGCAGCCGTCCAGCAGTATCTATGATACAGATGTCGAAATTACCTTGGAGAGCTTGTGCCACTGCTCGATGAGCCACACTCGCAGGATCAGAACCTGATTCACCACAAACAATTTCTGCACCTAGACGCCCTGCCCACATCGATAATTGTTCTACTGCCGCTGCACGAAATGTATCACCCGCACCGAGAACAACTCGCAGGCCTGCCTCGGTAAACCGTCGAGTGAGTTTTGCAATCGAGGTTGTCTTCCCTGAACCGTTCACACCCGTCACAAGAATGACTGTTGGACCCGAGGAAGATTCAGCAAGATCTCCGGTTGTTCCCACCAACTTGTCCTGAAGGGTGCGACGAATCGACTCAACAACAACCGCCGGATCGACAACTCGTGATCGCAGCCGCTCTCCAACGTCCTTGACAATTGTCTCAGCCGCAGAAGGCCCCATATCAGTTTTTACTAATGCTCCGCGGAGTTCCTCGAGAAACGGTGTATCAACCCGTCGCCCCTCCTGCTTCAGCAGGTCACGGACATCTGTATTGAGAACCTGAGCAGTTTTTGACAACCCTGCCCGTAGACGATCGAACATTCCGGGCTTTGCCATAACAGGCTGTTCATTACTACCCGCCGAATTATCCGCCGACTCTGATGAAGATTTTCCAAAGCGAAATAATGCCATAGCTAATTACTTGTTGTATTGTGAGAAAAAGGAAGAATCGCCAAATGGCCTAGGCATCGGCTGGGTGCTCGTTGCCCTGAAGCTCTTTTTGCAGAATTTCTCGGTCGTCAAGGCACCGGCCAAGTATTCCACTAACAAATGGGGCTGAATGAGCTGAACCGTAGCGTCGCGCAAGCTCAATGCCTTCATCAACGACAACTGGTCCTGGTGTATCAGAACACGCAAGTTCAAACACAGCCAATCGCAAAACTGCACGATCGGTCGTGGCCATTCTATTCACCCGCCAATGTTCAGACCGCTGATCGAGAACGTTATCAATCTGCTGCTTATGTGTTGAGACACCCTCCACCAACGCCTTCGAAAAAATGACAGACGCCGGTTCTTGGAGCCTCGCATACAAAAAGGGCTTGTAATCTACGGAGATAGCCGAAGGATTCAGATCAAATTGATAGAGTACTTGCAGAGCAATTTCACGAGCACGACGGCGGGTCGACATAATTGTTAGATAATCCGAATAGCTGAATAAAACAAAGAGTATAAGCAATATTTGTAACAGTGTAGAATCTACTGATACATCATTACTCCGAGATATCTTGAAGTAGATTTATCATGGCAATTGCCGCCTCAGCGCACTCAGCACCTTTGTTGCCGACATCGCCACCAGCACGGGCCTCCGCCTGCTTCAGCGTGTCACACGTGAGGAGTCCGAAAAGAACCGGAATGCCATGTTGCCGGCCAACAGTTTCGATGCCGTTCGCCACAGCTGTATTAATATGTTGATCGTGGGTCGTTTCACCACGAATGACGGCACCAAGGCATAACACTGCGGCAAATCGACCACTACAGGCCAGAGCATCGGCAGCAAGTGGCAGTTCAAATGCTCCAGGTACTTCCGCAACTTCAATGCGGCCTGACACAACACCAGCATTGTTCAGCATCTCAACTGCACCGCACAGCAACGAATAGGTAATTGCATGGTTATAGCGTGAGACGACGATTGCGACACGTACATCACTCGGTGCGGATGCAGTTTGCAACGTATGTGTCGTACAGGCAGCAACGGCTTTATTCTCAACGATAGATTGTGATGGAATCCGCATAGTTGCCTCAGGACTTCAGACTTTGCAGAAATTCATGATTTGAACTTGTTTTCGTCAAGCGGTTCACAAGCAGCTCCATTGCATCTGGTGCATTCATTTCACTAAACACTCTTCGAAGCACACTTGTTCGTCGATATTCATCATCAGAAAGAAGCATTTCCTCACGGCGTGTTCCGGAACGATTGATATCGATGGCTGGATATACACGCTTGTCTACCAAACGACGATCAAGAACAATTTCAAGATTACCAGTTCCCTTGAACTCCTCAAAAATAACATCATCCATTTTACTGCCCGTATCAACAAGAGCCGTCGCAACGATAGTCAGTGAACCACCTTCTTCTACTTTTCGAGCACTTCCAAAAAACCTTTTTGGTCTCTGCAGGGCATTGGCATCAACGCCACCTGAAAGAATCTTCCCTGAGTTTGGAACTTCAGAATTCCATGCTCTAGCAAGACGGGTGATTGAGTCCAGAAAAATAACAACGTCTTTTCCGTATTCAACTAGACGCTTTGCTTTTTCAATAACCATATCCGCAACTTGAACATGACGGCTCGCATTTTCATCAAACGTTGAACTTATGACTTCGCACCCTGGCCCCTGAACCTGGCGCTCCATGTCAGTCACTTCCTCTGGCCGCTCATCAATCAGGAGCATGAATACAAAAGCTTCCGGATAGTTTGCCAATACTGCCTTCGCCATTTTCTGCATCAAAATGGTCTTTCCAGCACGGGGAGGACTTACGATAAGCCCCCTCTGCCCAAATCCGATCGGTACAATCAGGTCAACGATCCGTGTCGACACCTCCTCAGCCGCAGTCTCCAACTGAATTCTTTGATCCGGATGAAGCGGCGTAAGGTCATCAAAGAACACATTATTTGCAAGCCGGGCTGGATCATCACCGTTGATGGCCTCAATACGCAGCAGCGCAAAGTAGCGTTCACTTTCCTTTGGCGGACGAATCTGTCCCGCCACACTCATACCATTCCGAAGGCCGAATCGCCGTATCTGGCTCGGCGAGACATAAATGTCATCTGGACAGGCCAAGTAGTGATAGTCCGGACTACGCAGAAACCCAAAGCCATCTGGCAAGATTTCAAGTGTGCCCTCGCCAAACATCAATCCATTCAGCTTCACGCGCTCCTTTAATATCTTAAAAACAAGATCTTGTTTCTTTTCACCGGCTGTTTCGGCAATCTGCTCAGACCTGGCCAATGCAATGAGTTCAGTCATTGAGAGTTTTTGCAACTCAGCAATTTTTGTATCAGTCTGCTTGAGCAGGTCATACCGTTCCCGCACTTCCACATCGTCCGCATCGACTTCTGCTGCAATTTCCTCTGCAATCGAAATCGGCTTACCTTGTGCGTCAGTTGGCAGATCGTCGTGGGCTGGATCGTTATCTGACATGAATCTCTATTTCTCACGGGGGGATGTGCTGCACGCCAATTTTGGTCGACAAAACGAGTAGACCGTTTGAAGCCGTGTGACCTCAGCACAACGATGGTAGGGTTTGATTACTGAAAGGCAGTGAAGCGGAAGGAAGTGAGGCGGGAATCAAGAGTAACCGTGAGAACAAACTGTTTAAAGTTCCTCCCAAATCCTCTCAATCTCTTTTTCAGTATACGCGATGTCGCCTGATGTATCCACGGTGCAAAGCACATGATCGGATACAGAGCACTGCGGAAAGCCAGCAATCCAGGCCTCTTCTCGGGCTGCAACCTGGCCAGCAGACAGGCCCCTCTGCACTAACCGCTGATGCCTCACAGAATCCTCACATTCAAGCCAGATGAGTCGATCACAGCGATTATGAAGCCCGGCCTGCACCAGCAAAGGTACATCGAGCACCACGACGCTACCGGCTTCCTTACTCAATGGCTGGGCGTCAATCCTTCGGAGCCTCTCCTCGAGTGCATGCCGTACCCTTGGATGGATAATTTCCTCGAGGTCTTGCAGTGCCTTTTTATGCTCTGGTTGATCGCCAAACACAAATTCAGCTAGGCACGAACGATCAACCACCTCACCTACAAAGACACTGCTTCCAAAGCGATCTCGAATGCGTTCCTGGACTGCTCCTTCTTTCAAAGCATCATGCGTTAATGCATCAGCATCGATGACCGTGGCACCGTACTGCCCCAACAATCGAGCGACTGTCGTCTTTCCAGCACCAATTTTTCCTATAAGACCCACCACAGTCATTTGACAGACCTTTACTTTTCACAATCAGCCCATGTTGATCCCATCTGCACCGACACTTCGAGAGGCACTTCGAGATCCATCGCACTTTCCATCTCACCCACAACGAGTGATTGAAGTGAGTCAAATTCATTGTCAGGAAATTCAAAGAGCAGCTCATCATGAATCTGGAGCACAAGAAATGATGATAGTTTTTCACGAACCAGCCGCCCAGCCACTTGAAGCATTGCTAGTTTAATAAGATCAGCTGCAGAGCCCTGCACCACAGTGTTCACTGCAGTTCGCTCTGGCAACGATAACGCGAATACACCACCGACCCCTCGACGTCCATCACGATCACGAACACCCTCTATGGTTCGTCGTCTTCCTAACATCGTTGTAACACCCCGGTCAGTACGGCACCGATCGAGCACGTCATCAATAAACTCTGACGCACCAGAAAATTTTTCAAAATAAGCCGCAATAAATTCCGCCGCCTCGGGTTGCGAAATGCTTAGCGACTTTGCCAGACCGAATGCCGATTGGCCGTAGAGAATTCCGAAATTTACAGCTTTTGCTGTTCTTCGCATTTCCGAGGTGACTTCTTTTAGTTCCACATCAAAAACAGCCGCTGCTGTTCGAGTATGGATATCTTCTTTGTTTCGAAAAGCTGCAAGCATTGCAGCGTCCCCAGAAAGATGTGCCAGAATACGGAGTTCGATTTGCGAATAGTCTGCTGCAAGAAACTGCCACCCCTCCTCTGCCGGCCGAAAGGCAGAACGAATCTGCTGCCCTTCAGCGGTTCGAATCGGAATGTTTTGGAGATTCGGATCGCTCGAACTCAGCCGCCCTGTTGCAGTGATCGTTTGGTTGAACGTTGTATGAATTCTCTTGGTTCGTGGATCAACGAGAAGCGGGAGTGCATCAACGTATGTACTCTTGAGCTTTGCGTACTTCCGATGCTGCAGCAACTTGGCTGGTAATTCGTGAAGCGTGGCCAATTCTTCTAATACTTCAGCGTCTGTACTTGGCCCTGTTTTCGTTCGCTTGATAACAGGTAACCCTTGCTCTTCAAACAAGACCGTTCGAACCTGCAAAGGAGAAGCAAGAGAAAAGGCGTGCCCGGCCAATTCATGAGATTCTTTCTCTAGTCCATCTAATTCCGAAGTGTAGTCAACAGAAAGACGATTGAGTAAGTCCGTATCGACACAAACCCCACGACACTCCATCTTCGCTAGCACTACAGCAAGAGGTAGTTCGACATCATTAAAAAGTGACTGAAACCCCG
>JABHNP010000420.1 GCA_018694455.1 Planctomycetaceae bacterium
AGATGATTACAGAGACGCGCTAATGTTGAATCAGGGCTGCCTGGAACAAGTTGTACACGACCAAATTTTTGCAAGCAGCTGTGGGCTTGTTTCAGAGTGACGCCGGGCGGCTCATCAGGCATCCTTGCCTCAAAACGATCAAATCCAACATAATGAATTGGCCCGTCAGAAATCCGTGCCGCCATGGAAAGCATATTCGGTGTACGTTCCAACTCACCTAGGCCGAGCTCCAGAATTTTTGTTGGCTTACCCTCCAGAATACTTCGAACAAGTGGTCGCTCGCCCGCAGACCGAGCGTTTCGAAGAAGCCAGATTTTCTTAAAAATGCCAATCGGAGCCATAATTCCACCAAAGGTGTCACCTATTCAATATGGTGACCTGAGACTGTCTGATATGCCTACTAATAGAGATATCGACGAAAGATGGCTCATTTCTTGATGAACTACCAACCAGTGGGGTTAGAACGATCAACAGGACAACGATAGAAGGAACTCGTGAACAGCTTTTGCTACTCTGCCTGAATTCTTCGAAGCGATTCCTCTGCCGCTTGCCGAATGGTACGAACGGGATCATCTTCACTGACCAATTCGACAGCAGGAACCGCATCTTCAGCGAGTGAACCTAGGTCTCCAAGTGCAATCGTGGCTTCGAGACGCACGATCTGATTGTCAGAATCTAACGCCTGCATCAATAATGGTATAGCGTTTAAGGCTTGCTCTTGATCCTTTGGAGCAATCTGCAAAACAGCCCATATCGCTACGGTTGCCTGCATGAGGTCTGAAGAACCACTGAGTTCTTTGAGCCTCGGCAGGACACCTTTCCCGGCAAGAGAACCGATGCGTCCAAGGCAATACGTAGCAGCATAATGAAGGCGGGCTTCTTCATCCTCACTACCGACTGATTCATTAAGAATTGCAAGAATTTGATTCGATGCCACGGCTGAAGGAGGGCCTATTGCAGCGAGAGCAAACATAGCCTCCTGGACAAGCTCGCTGTCTCCTGAATCAAGAAGTTCAACAATTGATGGAGTGAGTTTGGCTGCAGGCTCTCCAATTGCCGACGTAATTCCGAGGGCGTAGAATCTTGTTTGAGGATTTTCGAGTGCTACCGCCACAGCAGGAACCCCATCACCGCCTAGACGAACAACTGCTGCTGCCGCTGCTTCCTGAACCTGTACTGACTCGTCCAGCAACATGCTCTGAAGATGAATCCCGAGGTTTTGCCGCTCTTGTACTTCCAGATAAATCGACAAATCCGACAAGGCTGACGCAGCTGCTGCTCGCTCAAATACACTGTCGCTTTGGCACTGAGCACGCATCCTTTCCACCGCATTCTCTACCAGGGCTTGAGATTCTGGTTTTATTTTCGCAAGAGCCCAAGCAGCTGTCGCCGAGAGCGGCGTCTCATCGGAAACTATTTGCATCAAAAGTGATTCAGCATCTCTAAACTTTAATTTTCCGATTGCGTATAGAATTGGGCCTTGCAACGATGAATCCCCGTCACCATATAGAGACACAAGGGCTTCCCCTGCACTCTGAGCGCCCTCTCCAATTGATGCCAAAGCGAAGATCTCGTGTAACTGCTCATCTAAAGCACTTTCGGGCAATGCCTCAATAAGGGCTTGCGTAGCCCCCGCAGCGCTTGGACCAATCTCAGTAATGGCCACGCTCGCCCAAAACCTTCCTTGTGGAAGCTTCAGTCGATCAATTAAGAATGGCACTGCCTCTCCACCCATATCAGCAATACTCTCCATGACCGGCAGTATGGTAGCTGGATCTTGTGAGGCAAAAACTGCGTCAACAATTGGCATCAGTTGTTCTGGTGCTGGATTTAAACTTTGCAGTGATCGCAAACAGGCACGTCGAACACGGGCGTCATTATGTACAAGTGTGCCTACGAGTTGCGTTACAGCATCAGCATACAATTCCTTCTCACTGTCAGACAGACTTCCGTGGTCATCATCTTCTCGTATGTGACCAATTGCTGCTGCTGCTTGCGTTGCAACGACTGGATCAGCATCTTGAAGTAGTGAAAGAAGCACTGGGATAGACGAGACTGCATCTTCACCGATGAGACCAACTGAGCGAGCTGCGTGCCACCGCACTCTGGGATCAGAGTCTGCTGTAAGTTTGATTAAATCAGGCAAAGCTGCGCGGCCTTGGCCTCGAAGCCTGCCAATCAGATCGGTTGCTTTGACAACTGCGTCTGGGTTTTCTGCAACTGACAGTTTTTCTCGCAATTCATCAATGCTCAACGACACTACATTTCCCTGATTAAATACTCTTGATTTATCAGGCTGGGCAGTGCTTATTTTCCCATCCGAAGGAAGCGGTTTTTCCCCACTCTTGAGTGGTTCATCAGATTTCTGTACATCAGCGGCTTCTGTTGTGGTCTTCGTTACTTGAGACGCGACAGCCTGCTCTTGCTGGCTAGCAACTTCCCCCCCATCTTCTGAGTCAGTCCGAACAACAGGAGAATCCCCAGATTCCAGTTTGGACTGAGAACAGCCCGCCAGAAGACCTGATACCACCAGAAGAATCGACAGCGAACCGAGAATCCGAAAAGAATCCATAATTTGTTTCCGATTTACGTGGGTTTTTTTGTTTCCCTTAGACATTTCTGCTAGGCCCTTAAAAACAGGCATCTGCAAATATGAAGATTGTTCCAAACAAAGCACACATCGCGATATCCTTGATTTCAAAGTATACTACCAGCAGCAGAATCCCGCTGAAACTTTTACTCCACTTTTTAAAGCAATTAACAGTCTATTCGACGAGGCTCCTTCCATGAAGATTCGAACCTGGCCGTTCACTATCCGATCCCCAAAAAAATGTTTTCTCTTGGGGCTTCTCTGCTGGAGTCTCCTAGCAATACCGCTCACAGCACAAATGGGTGGCTATGGCAGACGTGGATTCGGTGGTGGAAATTACGCCTCGACTGCACAGCAGGGAGCAGATTATGGAATGGCCTCCATGATGAGAGCTCAGGGTTATCAGAATTTACAAAACTCAGAAGCTGCACAAAACTACCAAACAGCGCAATCCCAACAAATCGATAACCGAAAAAAGTGGACTGATACCTACTTTGACATGAGGAAGACAAACCGAAAAGCACGCGCTGATGAAGCACCCTCTCGAATCTCACACGAGGATGCTATTCGTCTTGCAAAATCTGTTGCCCCTCCTCGTCTTAGCTCCACGCAACTTGATCCGACTACTGGTCACATCCAATACCCCCTCGTGCTCCAGGACAGTATCTTCACTCCCTATCGTTCTGAACTCGACTCATTATTTGCCGGCCGTGCCTCATCTGGCAGTGGGCTTCAAATCAAAGATTTTCAAGCTATCCGCACGACGTTGACAAAGTTCAAAGAGGTCCTCAAAGAACACGTGCAAGACTATCCTTCTAGCGAATATGGCAAGGCGAGGGTGTTCTTAAACAGCCTTTCGAATGAAGCCAACTTTCCAGCTAGCTGACCAAGCCATGCTGTGCAAACGATAAAATCACCTTTGAGTGAAGGGTCCAAAGTCGTGCCTAATTCACTACCATTGGTAATAATGTTTATGTTTAAATTAAAAAACATTCCCCTGTAGATCACGCACTATTTTCCGATAGGTATTTCGATGAAAGCTCTTGTCACTGGTGGTACTGGTTTTGTCGGCCCACGCCTTCTTAGGCTACTCAATAAACCAACTGTACTCACACGAAACCCCGAGCGTGCTGCCGAAAAAATTGGTCACCTTACAGGAGATATTATCGGCTGGAATCCGTTGGAAGGACCACCACCACCTAAATCCCTCGATGGCATTGACCTTGTTTTTCATCTGGCAGGCGAATCTGTTGCAGAGGGTCGTTGGACAACAGCACAAAAAGCCAAAATACGGAACAGCCGAATACAAGGTACAAAAAATCTTGTTTCAGGCATTTTACAAAATAAAGATGGCCCAAAGACACTCATATCAAGTAGTGCTGTTGGCTACTACGGTGATCGAGGAGAAGAAGAATTGATCGAGTCATCTTCTCCAGGAGCAGATTTCCTAGCTGATGTGTGTATTGGTTGGGAACGAGAGGCAGATGTCGCCCGCGAACACGGCGTCCGTGTTGCCACAATGCGTACAGGCATAGTTCTTGGTGCTGGAGGTGGTGCATTGGCAAAAATGCTGACTCCATTTCGACTTGGTGCTGGCGGCCCTCTTGGTAATGGTCAACAGTGGATGCCTTGGGTACATGTCGCTGACTTAGCAAGGCTTTACGTACACGCGGCTGAACAATCGGCAGTCAGTGGGCCTTTAAATGCCGTCTCGCCAAATCCTGTGCGAAATCGTGAATTTACCAAAGCACTAGCGACACAACTCAAACGCCCTGCTTTCATGCCCGCACCATACATTGGCCTAAGACTTGTTTTTGGTGAATTTGCCAAAGTACTTTTTGCATCTCAAAAAGTTATTCCACAGGTTGCACTCGATACAGGATTTTCTTTTCAATTCCCTTATATCAAAGAAGCGTTAAAGGAAATCTTATCAACTTAATAGTTCACAAACTTCAAGAAGTCGTAACTCGTTTGCTACCTTATGGACTTCAAGACTCGCCAAAGAACCTGCCCACCAGCGGCTAAAACTGAACCAACAAGGCCAGAAAGAATTGAACCGTAGGTAGGGCCGTTCCAAAATAAATATTCTGCAAGAGCTACCAGAACTCCAATACTTAAGCCGACAACCAACGACACCACGCCGAGTCGCCCAACTGCTACAGGCGATACTGACTTGGGAATTCCAGATCCTCTCCCAGACCGTTCCAAAGTAACATTGTCACTTTCCACTGAAAGAAGATCTTCTTCAGAAATTTTCCATTCGTTGTGCGAATCCGTATCCGGTGAAAGACTCACCCAGTTTGCAACCGTCTGCTTAGGATCCTGAGGCATCCAATTAGCAAGAGCATCGATTACTTCTTCCATCGATTGATATCTGTCGGCCGGTTCTTTTAAAAGCATCCCATAAATGACATCACAAAAACCGGTACTACTGTGCTTCGAATTGTCTTGAATCTCTTGTTTTCTAATTGGATTAGGATCAAGATGCCGCCGAGCTTTATCCGAACGATCTCCACCCGGATATGGTGGCTTTCCAGTCACGATGTAGTAGAGGGTACATCCGAGACTATAGATATCAGCTAATGCATCGACGTCACCTGCACTTTTTTTATTTAATTGCTCCGGGGCAATGTAGTCAATAGTGCCCACCACCCCATTGAATGAAATGGCCTCTCCTTCTGCTTCGGATCGAGCAAGACCAAGATCAAGAAGTTTCACGGATCCGTTGAAACTTACGAAAATATTCCCTGGCTTGACGTCGCGATGGACAATCTTATTTTTGTGCGCGTAACCCAGTGCTTGCGCAGCCTGCGAGACAATAGCTGCGGCTACGTCATCAGTGAGCCGTCCATACTTTTTAACAAGCTGATTTAAATCAAGACCGTCAATAAACTCTGTCACCATGTAAAAAACGTTACCATCAAAGCCCGCATCAATAGCTCGGACGAGGTTTTCATGATCGAGCCGACCGAGCATGCGAATCTCTCGCCGAAAAGCTTCTTCAGACTGTTCTGTCACCTTTTTCCGTGGCAGTACCTTTATTGCAACTTTTCGCCCCATGAGTTCATGCTCAGCAAGAAACACAAGTCCCATGCCTCCCTTCCCTATCTGTGAAAGGATTCGATAGTGACCTAACTGAAATTTCTTTCGCCCCATGAGGAGTTGAGATGCCTGAAAAGGTGTTAATTGTCCCTGATCTACCAGGAAACCTGCGACCTCTTTTGCAATTATCGCGTCTTCAGACGGCTTATTTCCAAGTGACGATCGAACATTCGTTTCTGCCTCATCAAGCATTTCTGCTGGTACACCAAGACCACTTGCCAGCAACGTTTCACGAAACAAATCGAGTTCTGTGAACACGCATTTCAGAATGTCTTCGGCCTTGGCGTCACTGATATGCTCTTTTTTTACAAGCACGTTGGCTGTTGCACGAACAATTGCAATTTCATCGGCAGCGGCTATTCCAGAGGTTCTGCGAACTGACGATTCTGCAGCATTCAGTGCAGCTTTTCCAAGTGATCCTGAATCAAGTACCGCCTGACGAAATCGCTGAATCAGGGCAGGATTTTTGGGCATAATTGAAAAATTAAGAACCGAACGGAGGGACTGTTTAACTTCTAAAGAATTACTCTATCAGATCGCTTACTGGCCTTGAAGGTTTGTTGTGTGTGAAAATATATCGAAAAACTACTCACGTCCCTCTCAACCAAAAACTCTTGAATTAGCGATAAGCGGGCCTCTAGACCTCATTGAGAGACGCTTGTTTATAAAAAAAGAACGCTATATTGCAATTTCCAAAACCTCGGTATTTCTGCTTCAACCGTAGTACACACTCCAGTCCTCGGGTGCTCAAATGTTAATTTCTGGGCATGCAGTGCTACGTTTACAGCACCTTCAAACTTCAAGGGCAGTCGACTTCCGTACATGCGATCACCAACAATTGGGCATCCACGTGAAGCAAGCTGGACACGCAGTTGATGTCGTCGCCCTGTCCTTGGCTGCAGTTCGACAAGTGACACTTCTCCTGCCCTTTTTGTGACCCGTGCAACAGTTTCAGCAAAAAGGCTGCCCGGTTCTTCATTTGCTTTTTTCTGAATATCCCCTCGTTCACCCCGACCTTCTATAACAGCACGATGAAGAGCGTCATCCCAGCGAACACGATCCCTCCATGTTACCCACGTACCAAGAGCTGATGGAAACCTCTTTTCAACAATTGCGACATATTCTTTCCGAACGGTTCGTTCACGAAATTGCTTCGCTAAACAAGCAGCTGCAGTTTTATTTTTTCCAAAAATAACAACTCCAGATACTGGCTTATCCAATCTACTCACGACACCAACAAAACACCCGTCACCAAACCTATTCACCAGTTCCACATACAGACTGCTATCACCTCGTGGACTGTTTGCTGTTGCCAGTCCAGCAGGCTTGTCAAGAACGACGATATCTGGATCATCAAAGAGAACGTTCATGCATTTTCTCTCAATTCATACTCCATAATTTTATTATTTCACCATGACGCTACAGTCACCCCTGAAGCTGATACTAGCAAGCCAGTCCCGCCGTCGCCGAGAGTTAGCCACTTCAGCAGGCTGGGACGTCACTATCACCCCACCGCCTGAGGACGCCGAAGCCTCGGCACCGCCACTCCAGCAGGGTGAAACGGTGCCAACCTTTGTAACTCGATTAGCTCGCGCAAAGGCTGAAGCTGTATCAAAACTACTCCCTCCATCCGAGACCCGTGCCATTCTTGCCTGTGATACTGTTGGTGAAATAGGGGGTGTGATCTTTGGCAAACCCACAGATGCACATGATGCTCGACGAATGATTGAAACTCTTTCAGGAAAAAAACATCGAGTTTTTACTGGTGTGAGCATCTGGTTCCCAGAGCCCGCAGAGAGGATCAAGGCGAACACGAGTCTGGGTCAATATCGTGTGAAAGAGGGGTGTGCGATCAGTGAGGTCTTCATGGAATTACTACAAAAAAAAGAAGTCGACGACTATCTTGCAACAAACGATTGGCACGGAAAAGCGGGTGCATGCGGTTTTCAAGATGGTCATTTACCTCTCCGACTCATCACCGGCTCTGTCGATACTGTCGTCGGACTACCTGTTGAATTCATCGAACAACTCGTTATCAAACATCTCAGATCGCGATAAAACATAAAAAACCCCTCGGAATCTAAAAGAAACCGAGGGGTTCGTAAAAAAATTTCCGGCGATACCTACTCTCGCACTTTTGGCACTACCATCGGCTCTGAAAGCTTAACTACCGTGTTCGGGATGGGAACGGGTGTGACCTTTCAAATATGTTCACCGGAAAATCCTGTGTCACCGCTTTCGCGGTGATAATGTTGTGATAATTGGCACTCTCATGCTTTTGCAAGAGAGCAAACTGCCACCATTTCAGGCAGCGTACCGTCAAAAAATCCACGACTATCATTTATCGTGACTAGACTGACGGAGATAGAGCAAGCACTCGATACGAGTGGTCAAGCAATCGTCCGTTAGTACCGGTTAGCTGAGTGCATTACTGCACGTACACATCCGGCCTATTAACCTGATCGTCTTTCAGGGGACTTTCGGGTATAAACCCTACGAAACCTGATCTTGAGGCGGGCTTCACGCTTATATGCTTTCAGCGTTTATCCTTTCCGTTCTTAGCTATCCAGCCGTGCCGCTAGCGCGACAACTGGTACACCAGAGGAACGTCCTTCCAAATCCTCTCGTACTAAAGAAGAATCCTCGCAAGTTTCGTACGCCCACAGCAGATAGGGACCGACCTGTCTCACGACGGTCTGAACCCAGCTCACGTACCACTTTCATTGGCGAACAGCCAAACCCTTGGGAGCTTCTCCACCCCCAGGATGTGATGAGCCGACATCGAGGTGCCAAACCGCTTCGCCGCTATGGACGCTCGGAAGCGATAAGCCTGTTATCCCCGGAGTACCTTTTATCTGATGAGCGATGGCCCTTCCATTC
>JABHNP010000013.1 GCA_018694455.1 Planctomycetaceae bacterium
AAAAGATGACCATGGACTTCGACGCCTAGACGGCACTGCTCTCTACGAGCATGAAGACCCCCGTAAAGGTGAACACCCCGATTGGGGAACCCTGATTTTTAATTATGGTCGCAATGAAGTTACTAACTATCTTATTTCATCTGCTCTCTTCTGGCTTGACTACTACCACATTGATGGGCTGCGGGTCGATGCAGTTGCTTCGATGCTTTATCTCGATTACAGCCGTCACGAAGGAGAATGGATACCAAATGCTTTTGGTGGTCGAGAGAATCTTGAAGCAATTGAATTCCTCAAGGAATTCAACGTTCAAGTACATCACCACTTCCCTGGAACGCTCACGATTGCAGAAGAATCGACGGCATGGCCAGGGGTCTCTCGCCCAACTCACACGGGTGGTCTCGGATTTAGTCTCAAGTGGAACATGGGATGGATGAATGACACGCTGCGATTTATGCGGCAGGATCCGGTGCATCGAAAGTATCATCATGACGAATTAACATTTAGTTTAATCTATGCGTTTCATGAAAACTTTGTTCTCCCACTTTCACATGATGAAGTTGTTCATGGCAAAGGTTCACTCCTTAATCAAATGCCTGGAGATGGTTGGCAAAAATTTGCGAATTTACGGCTACTCTATTCCTTTATGTGGTTTCACCCTGGCAAAAAGCTTTTATTCATGGGCGATGAATTCGGGCAGCCACAGGAATGGAATTTTGACGAAAGCCTCCAGTGGCATTGTCTTGACGATGCCCGTCATCGCGGACTCTCTCGAACCGTTGCAGAGCTTAATACGCTTCTACGACAAGAGCCGGCACTACATCAAATAGATTTTGATGGACAAGGATTTGAGTGGATTGATTGTCAGAATTGGGAAGAAAGTATCATTAGTTTTCTGAGAAAAGGTGTCGCTCAAGAAGACACCTTGGCTACTGTTTATAATTTCACACCCGTTCCTCGAATGAACTACAGAGTAGGGGTGCCACGTGCTGACTATTACACTGAGGTTTTTAATAGTGATGCTGCCCACCTCGGGGGTAGCGATGTCCTCAATAAAGTCCGCCTACCCTGCGAGCCTATTGCCTGCCACGGACGCGAGCACTCTGTCTCACTTACGATGCCTCCACTCGCAGCAATCGCCCTGAGGCCTTCCGCTGTATCACATACGCAATAAAAGCAGACTCTTCAAGCCAGTATTTCTTTCTCCAGAATATTTAAGACTCATATTCTCGTACCAAAAACTTCTTTATCCACTACCGTGGAGGTCTCGGGTCACGATTCCAAGTAAGTTCTAAATCCTTTTCGAGGGTTGCGATCCAATCCATAAACACCTCGGCAAACGCTGTTTGAGCAACCATAGACAATCGTCTCTGATCCCCAAGGACGTCCTCGAAACGATTTTGTAGTTCTTCTTCCGCAGGCTTGTATTCAAGCAGGCGAACCACATAGCAAATTGTTTGCGGCTCATTAAAGGAGGCAATGCTCTGCCCTTCGGAAACTGAAAAAATCTTCTGCATCATTTTGTTGCCAGGCATTACGAGACCTTCTGGCGATGACAAAACTGGTGCACCATTCACCCCAACTGCACCCTGCGTGAGCCAGGTGAAGGGACCAACTTCTTCCACTTGTTTGAACTCTGATTTCGACAGAGATTCTTCAAAGCTTTTCGCTCCGGTTTTATCAACAAGTGCAGTTGCTTGCTTTAAGGCAATGGGACGAGCCTCAACAATTCGCCATGCCTTTTCAACATTGCTACGAGCCTCAGTAAAGCTCGGGACACGCTCCTCTTTGTCACCCTGCTTCCAAGAGAAGTAACGGTTCCCCTCAGCATCCCGCGATGTCACAGGACGAAGCGTAATCGTTCCATCACCAAACATTGTCTCCAGCCATCGCTGCTGACGAATCCCAAACCGACTCGATGGATCGGGCACAAACTCAAAGCTGCTGCCTATGCCGCCACCACCAGCGGCTTCTGCCACAGTCGTCCAGTCCGATTCGACAGCAACAAGGTCCTGCTTCTCTGCTATTTTTTCGACGTTCGGTGGAGAAGGTTCTTTATCGCCATCTTTACCTCGCGCTATCCAGAGCGCACGATCTTCAGCATACGCGTTTAAGTCTGCCGCGAGTGCTGAGAATATCGCATCTATTGTTTCTGTCGCACGTTGCCGTGAAATTTCTTGGCGAATTTGATCAGCCACTTTGTCCAATGGCTGGAACGTCATTGCTGATTCCTCAGAATCTGCTGAATCCTCACCTTCTTTCTCAGGCGACTTCTGTTTTTCTTCACCAGAACCAGCTGTTTTAATCTCGACAGTAGGCTTCTCATCAGCTTTCTGTTTTACGTTCTTTGAAGACTCCGTGTCGGATGATTCCTTTTTTTCAACCTGAGATGATCCTTCTTTTTCCACCTGAAAAGCGACTGTTCTCACGGGTGTCTTACGATCCCTAAAACTCGTATCGGAGTCGGACGGCTCGGCAGACTCTTTTCCCTCTACCTTACGTTCGTTTTCCTTGGAGTCTTTAGATTTCTTCGGTGCATTCTCGCCGGTCTCTTGACCTGCGTTCACTGGGGCGTCAGAAACATCCTGGGGAGATTTTTCTTTTGCACTTTCCATTGTCGGCTTTTTTTTACGCGATTCATCGTCTGGATTCGTAGCCGGTTCTTTTGTCACCGGGGGTGCCGATGGGGCCTCACGGAATCTAGTTTCTTTATTTTTTTCGTAGAACTCCTCAATATCTTTATCCGTTATTGTGCTCTCCGCTGCTGCTTCAAATTTCTTTTGATCTGCCATAAGCGAGGCATACTGGATTCGATGCGGCTCTTTAAATCCAGGATTTGGACTCATCGCTGACGGAAGGTCATTTTTGTATGTATCGAAATACGCTTTAAGCTTAGATTCATTTGGTAACTCCACAGAAGTGGCAAGATTTTCAACCTCGATAGGAAACACCTCGACTGTTGCCGACTGTTCGAGTCGTTTATAGAAGTCCCACCGCCAAGCGGGAGGATCTCCAGAAAATCCTGTCTGAAACAGGAGTAGTGTATTTCGCGCTATGAGGGCAGTTCGTAATGATTCAAAAAGATCTGCTGCTAAAACAGGCGCACGACCATATCGAAGGCCAGCAATGATCCCATCGAACTGATCCTGTCGGACCATATTATTTGTCCAAGCAGCGAGAAACTCATTTATTGCTGTATTACTGACCGTTAACCCAATTTTTTCTGCTTCTTTTGCGAGGAGCATCTCCCGAACAACCAATTCTTCACCCTCAGGAAATGCTGGCAACCGAGAAGGGTCACGACCCGCTGTAGCGGCAGCCTGCATCAGAAAACGGTTCACAAGAGTCCGTAGGGCGACTGCTCGCTCGAGCTGATCTTCGCGAACGGCACCACCTTCCCACTCTACAACAACTGGATCAGCGGATGATGAGCCCGCCCCCATCTGGAGGAACGGTGGCAGCACAAAAAAAGCCAA
>JABHNP010000088.1 GCA_018694455.1 Planctomycetaceae bacterium
CTGAGATAATTGCTCCAGGAAAATTCCTACTTGTCCTGACGGTGAAGGCCGTACGTGAAGCTGAAGCAATCCACTGGAAAGCGGAAGCGTAATCTGCCATGGTTCAGGCAGAGGGGCCGAGAACGTCCAGTCACCATGGCCTCGCCGAGATTCTTTGAATATGCCATGCGCCTTCTTCCAGAGCTCTGGGTTCTGTTGCCTGGCCGTTGTCGATGGCAGTGGCCGAACCAGAACAACATCTCCCATTTTTTCAAGACGATAGCCGGTTCCCGAGTGATCAACTCCAAAATCAAGAAGTGCTGGATCGGGCAACTTTTTCAAGGTAGATTCGTTCATAAGAAGGGCGGGGTGGTTTATGTAGTCATTATTCCAAGAGCGACTGTGAAATAAGAGTTTCTTACAAAAAAATGTCCCTGCCGAGTGTTCTCCCGGAATAAGCAATAGAGCAGAGACCGGGCAACTCGATGAGAATTCACTTGTTGCTTATTATGCTGTGCTTGACCACACGAACACTTTGTAAAAAACACAAAACTTTCCACTATTCTTGCATAAAGGAATTCCCAATGAAACAAACAGCATTCGTTCCAGTCACCATACTGATTGGTCTCGCTATCGTCTTCCTTGCTCCGCAGGGTGTGCTGAGTGCTGATGAGTCACCTCGGTTACAGCGGCAGGGTGGAAGGCCGCCGGAAGGTCGTGGGCCAGAACTCGCTGGTCACGAACGAGAGCCAATGCACGATTATAAACATTCCAGCAACGATGGTGGTCCGGTAATGAATCATTTAATGAGGCGTTTTGATGAGGTGATTGCACGCCTTGATCGTATTGAGCATCGTGTTGTTGCTGGACACGATCCAAACGGTCATCGGCCACCACATGGGCCAGACCACGTTAGGAATGAAGAGAGGAAAAAGGACGAGGGTCGACGTCACGATTTTGAACGTCAGGTTCGAGATGCCATCAATGATCGTTTGCGACAGTCTGAAGAAATGGCAGAGCAAGTTCATCGAACACATGAAGAAATGCGCGAGCAACTCGAGGAGCGCATGCATCAAGCACGAGGCATGATGGGCCAGGCTCGAGAACGGTTTATGGAACTCAATGAGCGGGTCGAAGAACTCGAAGAAGAGATGAGGGAGCTTCAAGAAAGGATCGAGGCACTTGACCCGCCAGTAGCTGAAATACCGACGTTTAAACCTGAAAGAGCAAAAAGTAAAAACAGCAGGTGAAGAGAAGATAAATAAGAGAAGCAATAGTTCTTGCTCAAGCCAGCGCTTCGAAACTGCAGAATGCGTCAAATAAAGCACAGTCATGAATTTTAGGGCAAGTTCCTCAGGGCGTAATGTAAATAATTTGTTTTGTAATGTGTCGGGATATACTACATCGTAATAGAGTTCTCCCGCCGATCGACCAGAACGGTCCGCGTTCGTTCGCCACCATGGCATTGAACGAACGGCGACGCGGGTGTTTCCTTTTGTTTACGATCGGAGCACCCTTTGATGTTGCGAACTATTTTCATATTTCTTTGTCTTGCTGCAATCGCTCGACAAAGTATCGCGGCTACCAAAGAGATATCATTTAATAAAGACATACGCCCGATCCTTTCTGATCGTTGCTTCACGTGTCATGGCCCTGACGCTGAGGAACGGCAGGCTGGGCTTCGGCTGGATACCATGGCGGATGCAACCGCGGTACTCGAAAGTGGATTGCACGCCCTTGTTCCACAAAAACCATTCAAGAGTGAGATCATTGCGCGAATCAACAGCAAAGATCCTGACATTGTCATGCCACCGCCTGAGGTTGGTAAGCCGGTAACTCAAGAAGAAGCTAAGTTGTTATCTCAATGGATAGCAGCGGGTGCACAATATCAAAAGCATTGGGCGTTCGAAAAAATCCAGAGACCATCGGTGCCAGAGGTAAGAGATAAAGATTGGCCTCGGACCTCCATAGATCATTTTGTTTTTGCTCGACTTGAGCAGGAGCAATTTGCACCGAGTCCAGATGCAGCGCGAGTGACCTTAGCGAGACGCCTGTCGCTTGATCTCACAGGGTTGCCACCATCACCAGAAGTAGTGGAGAAGTTTCTACAAGACACTACAGTTGATGCGTATGAGTGTTATGTGGATGCATTGCTGGCAAGCCCACACTACGGCGAACGTATGGCAATCGAATGGCTTGATGCCGCCCGCTATGCTGACAGCCATGGATATCAGACGGACTCCAGTCGCTCGAACTGGCCGTGGCGTGCTTGGGTTATAGAAGCCTTCAATCGTAATCTCCCTTTTGATCAATTTACGATTGAGCAACTCGCAGGTGACATGCTGCCTGATCCAACACGAGATCAGATTGTTGCAACCGGCTTCAATCGGAACCACCGTATTAATGGTGAAGGGGGGATCATTGCTGAAGAATGGCGAGTCGAGACTGTCATCGATCGAGTTGAAACGACCGGGCAGACATGGCTTGGCCTTACTGTGGGATGTGCCCGCTGTCATGATCATAAGTATGACCCACTCAGCCAACGGGAGTTCTACTCCTTATTCGCGTTATTCAACAATGTTCCAGAAACAGGAACAATCATGGGCAAGTCAAACCGGAGCGGTGGCAATTCTGATCCTATTCATCTTCTTCCAAATGAAAATCAAGCGAAAGAAATCACAAAGCTTGAGCAGGTTGTTGCTGATGCAAAAGTAGCCTTAAGTGCAGAAGAAAAGAATTTCAGCACGTTGCTTGAATCGTGGGTGAATGAAACTCAGTTACTTCTTAACGCGCCAGGGCAGGTCTGGAAACCGATTGAACCAATCGGATTAAGCAGTGCTGGTGGAGCAACGATTCAACTTGATGATAATGGCACATGTTTGGTTGAGGGGGCTCGTCCGCCGCAGGACAGTTATACAGTGGAAGCTCTTATTCCACCCGGTACTTTTGGTGGCTTGCGAATAGAGATTCTACCGGTTGAGGGGCTTGCTGGAGGTGGATACGGTCGTGGTGGAAATGGCAATGTGGTGATAACAAAGATCGAAGCAGAGATTCATCCACCTGGTGACAGTAAGGCAATACCTGTTGTGTTTGAGCGATCAGATGCAAGTTATCAGCAAAAGGGTTGGGAGGCAACAAAACTGCTTTCTGGGAAAAAGGGTGATGGTTGGGCGATTGACGGCCATCTGCCAGATTTAAAAAAGAGACGAAATGTTGCGCTGTTTCCTAAGAAGTCGGTACCGGTTCAAGATAATTCTCGGCTAATCGTGACTGTGCGGCAGGAATCTCGACATCCGGAGCACACGATTGCAAGGTTTCGTTTAGCGTATTCGGCTGAGGATCCGAGCATTATTGGAGTCAACGGAATTCGACTCTCAAAAAATGTTCGAGATGGTTTGTCTACTACTGTCGATGAGCGTACTCCGGAGCGCCAAAAAGAATTGGAAAAGTATTACCGTGAAAATGTAAGTGGACCGATTCAGCAAGCGGAGGTTGCTTGTGATGCTGCACAGAAAAGTCTGGAATCCTATCGAAATAGAATTCCAAGTGCGATGGTTATGAGAGAGGGGAAACCTCGTGAAGCCTTCGTACTTCTTCGTGGTGAGTATGACAAGCGGGGGGGGGTCGTAGAGCCGGGTCTTCCTGCTTTTCTGCCGTCACTCCCTAATGGTGAAGCAGCCAATCGGCTCTCACTTGCTCGCTGGATTGTCTCCAGAGATAACCCATTAACAGCTCGAGTCTGGGTGAATCGTATGTGGGAGCGTTTCTTCGGTGTGGGCCTTGTTAAAACAAGTGAAAACCTCGGTAGTCAGGCTTCGTATCCGACTCACCCAGCATTGCTCGACTGGCTCGCAGTGGACTTCATGGAAAGTGGCTGGGATATGAAACGATTTATCAAGCAGTTAGTCTCCAGTCGCGTGTATCAGCAAGAGTCTGTTGTGTCGCCAGAGGCACTCATGAAAGATCCTGAGAATATTCTTTTTGCTCGCACTTCACGTATTCGGTTGCCGGCAGAAATTGTCCGAGATATTGCGCTCGATACCTCAGGTTTACTTGTAAAAAAAATTGGTGGCCCCAGCGTGCGACCATGGATGCCGGCTGGTGTTTGGGATGAAACAAGCAAATATGGAAACTTACGTGGATACAAGCCTGCGACCAATGAAGACCGGTACCGTCGCAGTATGTATACGATTTGGAAACGGACGGCTGGCCCACC
>JABHNP010000029.1 GCA_018694455.1 Planctomycetaceae bacterium
CCCAATCACCAACAACAAGAATTGCCATCTGCGCGGGATTAAGATGCTTTATGGCAACTGTCAGCAAGTCTTCTTTTGTTACTGAACTTACTTTTTCACGAAAGGTGCGCCAGTAGTCTTTTGGACGATTTGTCCACTCATCATTCACAAAGACCTGAAGCGTTGCTGGCTTGCTCTCAAATTGCCGTGGAAACGTTTCAATGAGTCCCTGCTTTGCGACCTCAATCTCTGCATCGCTCACATACTCATTACGAATCAGTGCAATTTCCCCAAAAACGATTTTTGCAGCCAGCGCTACAGTCGGGTTCTTGCTTTCAAATGTCGCCTGGAACGCTCCTGGGTAATCGACACGTTGAGAGAGAATTGATCGGACTGAATAGGCCAAGCCTTCATTACTTCGGACTTTCTGCATGAGTCTGCTGGTAAATCCCCCAGCACCAAGAATCTCATTCAACAGTAGTAATGGGATCGCATCTGGATCGTCACGAACTATTCCACGCTTCCCAAGTACAACTTTTCCCTGCGGAATATCCTTCTGAACATGATAAAGACCGGGCACAAGCACTGCTTCAGGAGTTTTTGGGTTTGCAGCTACAGCCCCCCGCTCCCAACCACTAAAAGCCTTTGTGAGCTTTTCCAACATTTCTTCAATCGCAAAATCACCAGATACAGCAACAATCATATTTCCTGGATGGAAAATCTTGTCGTGAATTATTTGCAACTGCTCTCGGTCAATCACCTCGACACTCGATGCTGTCGGCTGACTCGCTTCAAAATGAGTGCGACCATAAAGCATAGCCTTCCACTCTCGAGCAAGTATTGATGAAGCATTGTCATTGCGTTGTTTCAACGACTCAAGCAAGCGTGCTTTTGCAACCTCAAGTCGCTGTTTGTCAAAAGCAGGCTTTCGCAGCATGGTTACGAACAGCTTAAGACTCTCATCAAAATTGTCGCTCAACGAGTTCATTCGTGCCGTTGTAAAAGTATTCCCTGCTGAGACCGATACCTCCGTTGCAAGGAAATCGAGCGTCTCATCAAACATCCCGGGATTCATATCACCGGCACCACCCTCGCGAACCATTCTTGCCATGACGGACGCGAGTCCCGGGGTATCCTGTGGATCAAGCGAGTCGCCTCCCTTAAAAGTGACCGAAAGCTTTATTAGAGGAAATTCGTGAGACTCAGCGACATAGACAACAGTTCCGTCCGAAAGCATCCTTCGGAAATCTGCTGCCTGCGGCGGCGTAAACTCAAGCTTTTCAAATTCAATCGCTTCAGGGCGTGGGGGGATGGCAGAGACTTGTGTCACACAAAACAAGTTTACGGCAAGAACGCCCAACAACACGTGAGTGCAAACAGTTTTTTTTAATACCAAATTATTCATTCCCCAGCCTCCTTCGCTGCAACCTGTTCCGTGTTTCTCTGATAAATTGCAACACTACGATTTGTCTCATCAAAATACTTTTTTGCAACTCTTTGAATGTCTTCTGCAGTTACTGCTTCATACTTTGCAGGACCGTCATTGATCTCTTCCCAATCGAGCAACGCTTCGCTAAAAGCTAATTGAATGAGAAGTGACATATTATTTTCAAGCCGGCGATAATTTGATGCTGCCACGCGATTCTTAACTTTACGAAGTTCACGTTCTCCCAGCTTCACATTCTGCAGCTTAGCCAACTCTTCATACCAGGCTTGTTCAAGCTGCTCCGGTGTTGCATCCCCGCGAGTCATGGCGTCGAAAGAAAAAAGACCTGCGTACTTTCGTGTATCGGAACCTGCCGATGCTGTAGCGGCAATACCACGGCCCTCAACCATACTGGAATAAAGCCGACCTGTTCGCTCATTAAGCACCTCTGCAAGCATGTCGAGAGGATAACTGTCTCTATGGCCAGCTGGCACAGTGTGATAGCGAATTTCTATTGTTGGTGGAAAATCACCGAGTGCATTCATTCGCTGTTCAGCCATTTGCTCAACTTCAAGCGTGACCACAGGAGGCAATTTATTTACCCCTGGGTCGAGTCGTGAAAAATACTGCTTGATATACCCTTTCACCTGTTGTGGATCAAAATCACCGACGACAACACCAAAAAGATTTCCGGGGCGATAATACGTATTCCAATAAACCTGAGCCTGCTCAAATGTGTAGCTATTAAGATCACTTGGCCAACCAATAACAGGCCAAGAATAACCACACGAAGCCCAAAACATTGAGTTGAACTGTTCTTGGAATCGACCTGTTGGAGTACTGTCCGTACGCAGACGCCTCTCCTCATGAACAACGTTGCGTTCTGAGTAGAACTCTCGAAACACACTGTCATTTAAACGATCACTTTCCATCCATGCCCATAACTCCAGCTTGTTCGATGGAACAGTGATGAAGTAACACGTGAGGTCATAGCTTGTGAAAGCATTCATGCCACTACCTCCCGCTTTCGTATAAACCTGGTCAAATTCATCTTTCACAATAGTTGCTGTGGCAGGTCCAGCTTTACCCCGGCCCTGCTGGGCACGAATCAGAGTATCTAGTTTCGTCCGCAAACTTTTGAGTCGCGGTGTATCGTTTGTCGGATCCCACGGATCATCTATCTCACCATTTCGATACCGCTCGTATTGCTCATTGAGTACAAGTTGATTCATCTGGTCTCGGACTTTTTTCTGCTCGACTCGAAACGTACGGTCTTTATCAGGATTTCGTGTTCCAATAGTGTTCGTTCCTTTAAACATCATGTGCTCAAAAAAATGACTAATCCCAGTTATCCCAGGGCGTTCGTTCACGCTTCCAACTCGAGCTACCCATCCGGCACTCACAACATTTGGTTGATCCGGTCTGGGAACAAGTAAAAATTGCATTCCGTTTGGCAACGTAAATTCTTCGACAGCTACTTTCTGAGCAGAAGCTATATTCGTAAAACCAAGGAGTGTCGAAATAACAACCAATTGGAACAATACTTGCCGACGCATACTCAAACCTGCTTCCCAGAAATACTGAACGATTAAATCAGAGCTAAAGATCAAGTTAGTTAACCGTACGTAGTTATACCGCCTTAACCAACAACTATGTGAAAGAAGCTCTGCCAGACCGATGCTGGTCTATTCCAAGAGCTAGGCAATGATTTCTTTCAAAACTCAAAATGCCTCACTAGATAAGCCAGAAAAGATCCCTAAGAAAAAAATCATCTCGTTCTTTGTACATTTTCAAGAAAAAACAACTGTTCGACCACTGTGTACAAAAATGCGGTCCTCAAGTACCAGCCTAACCGCTTTGGCGAGTACGATCTTCTCAACGTCACGGCCAGCTTGGGCCATCTGCCTCGATGTAAAACTGTGATCTACTGGAATTACATCTTGAGCGATAATCGGACCTGCATCGAGCTCTGCTGTTACATAATGAGCTGTTGCCCCAATGACCTTCACGCCTCGTTCAAAGGCTTGACGATAAGGAGCAGCCCCTACAAAGGCCGGCAAAAATGAGTGATGGATATTGATTAATTGTCCCGAATACCGATCAACAAAATTGTTCGTAAGGACTCTCATATATCGTGCAAGCACGATGGTTTCTGGCATATAAGTATCGATTAATTCAGCCACACGCTGCTCGTGTTCTTCTCGGGTTATTTGCTCGTGAGATACCAGGTGAAACGGCACATCAAATCTTTCAACGAGCTTCCGCAATGAGTTGTAATTACTTATCACAGCAACAATTCGACCTGGCAACTCACCAACGGCATTAAGCAGAAGCAATTCACCAAGACAGTGTGGCTCCTGAGTTGCACAAATAACGACGGGCCTCGGCTCGCAAGAAACAATACGGATACTGGCTTGTTCAGGCAAAACATGAGCAAGGGCATTTTTAAGCTGAGCTGGACTTTGAGTTGAACAAGATGTGCTCAGAGACACTTCCGCGCGGAAAAAGAAATGGGACGTTGTCACGTCGACAAATTCTTGATTGCTTTCAATATTCAATTGCTGGGAAGCTAAAACACCTGTGATCCTATGAATAAGACCAACCTCATCGGGGCAATGGACAAGAATAATTTCATGTGGCAGCCGGCTTGTTTTCTTGGTTATGCGACTCGAGCCAATTTGCAACTGCATGACACCCTCGAATATATCTCTGGCCTTGGACTATCGAAGCTGAATGAATACGTCAGACCGCACAGAAAATACTACTTGTTGAAGAATGCGCATGACTACCCGCATGTTCTGGACTGTGTGTAATGCACCCTTTGATTCAATGCATTCTGCCTAATCATTAATCTTATGGAATGGCAGCACGCTGGCAGTTCGACCACAATTTCATTTTCTGCGAATTTGAGCGACTTTGCGTAACAGATTCTAGGTCTCACCTACGCTCTAACTCAGAATCTGTTTCACACCCTACAACCGCACCAATGCTGACAGAAAGACACCGTTTCAGCATCAAAAACACTATGTTTAGGCTATTCTTCGTCGTTATGGTTGCGCAAAGACAGCTCCTGGAAATGGTTTACATTTCACGAATTGACGTTTGCCTGTGGATCTTTATCCCGTGGTTGCCGTTATTGTCCTTTCATCTTCATCTTGCACGTCGCCAGTGAATCCGTAGACTTGTCCGGTTCGCGGTCCAGAAGGCCCGCTAGCGTAGCTCAATTGGCAGAGCGGCTGATTTGTAATCAGCAGGTTGCGGGTTCAAGTCCCGCCGCTAGCTCACGACGCAGCCGGATGGAAAACCGTTCAACGCAGTTCGATCATGA
>JABHNP010000359.1 GCA_018694455.1 Planctomycetaceae bacterium
CAAACTCATGGCCGTGCACAATCCGTTTCCATTCACCAAACTTTTCCATCCAACGTTTCTCTGACTTCTTCAGTCCTTCGACATCAGCAAATTCAACAGGCAATCTCGTAATTGCCTCAGGGTCAATCGTTAGAACCGGATCAATTGTTGGGTCTTCTGCGAAATTCAACTCAATTACGGACGCTAGTGAATCCGGAGCTTTTGCAGGGACTTGTATAACAACGTGCTTGCCACGACGCTCACATGCAAGATCGACGGACTCGCTGCCTTGCAGCAACTGCACTCGTGTCACGTCCTGCTGAATATTTGGAAGGTAGAGCTCACCGGAACTTGGCCATTGAAAAACTGAGAGAAACAGCGTCTGATCCTTTCGGGTTACATCACCCCAAGGCATTGCATGCTGCCAAGGCGAACCTTCAACGTCGTACACAACTTGTGGATAGCGAGCAATCCAATCACCAGCAGCACGGAGCGATTCGGCACATCGCAGAGAAACACTTCCATCACCACGGGGACCTATATTCAACATATATGTGCCACCCCTACCAACACATGCAATGAGACGCTCAAGTATTTGTTTTGGTGACTTCCAGTTTTCATCGTACCACGCGTATGCCCAGGAATCATTGGTGGTATCAACGCTTTCCCATAAGCCATCGATATTGCCAATTGGCACTTCCATATCACCAAGCGTCTGATAGTCACCAAGCTCATGACCGGCTCGCCCAGACACCATCGCTCGAGGCTGGTTTTGGTGTACTACTTCGACAAGCTTTTCGACATAGTGTTTCGGCATTGCTCCGGGCGTATCAAACCACACTATTTCTATCGGACCATATTGAGTCGTAATTTCCCTGACCTGAGGCAGACATTTTTTCTCGAAATAATCATCGAATGTTGCAGGTTTACCATTTTCATCTACTTTTGGACCATTCCCGCCCCCCGGAAACGTCCAATCTTGATTGTGCGAATAATAAAAGCCGAAACCAAGCCCTTCGTCTCGGCAAGCCGCTGCCAGATCTTTCATTGGATCTTTGCCCCACGGTGTCGCATCCACAATATTGAAGTCACAAGCCTTTGATTTATACATGGCGAAGCCGTCATGATGCTTCGCAGTGATAACTATGTACTTCATCCCCGCATCGCGGGCGAGCTTCGCAATAGCATGGGCATCAAAATCAATTGGATTGAAGGTTTTCGCAAGCTTTTTGTACTCCGGAATTGAGATACCGGCCATCCGCTGATTCATAATCCATTCACCAATGCCGTAATACGTTTTCCCATCCACTTTATTACCCAACTGGGAATATAGCCCCCAATGAATAAACATTGCGTAATTACCTTGATCAAAGAGCTGCCCCCGATCCGCATCTTCTGCCCGAAGTTTTATGACACGAGCACCCCACAAATCATTCATCGACGGCTGGTCTGCAAGGATTTCGACAGCATTACTTTCATGAACGAATCTGCCAGAAAGGACTGCGATGCAAATGAAAACAAGCACACTGAATCTCATTGAATAATCCTTATACAAAAAAGGTATCGACCGTAACCGGACTCTCATACTAACAAGAAAAAATTATGGCTTTATCACTCAGATGAACAGTCGTATCCGAAATACATAACAGCACGTCTTATTACACCAGAAACTGTGGTCAACAGTGTATTGTAGTTGGCAAAGGCTCTCCCTCAATCAGGAGAACACACGAGGTCTCACGGTAGCTTCCGATGTTCTCGCTTGAACTATCACATATATCCTGCGCCAGCTATAGATATCCTGTGTCAGCTACAACTTCAGCGCACGCTGTCGATAGTGCTCGTCAGTCCGATTTGAAATGCGATCGACATCCTCAGCGCTCATAAATGTAGGGCCTCCAAGAGCGGCTGCTCCCACAAAGATTTCCGCAGCTTTTTGAGCCATAAGCATCGCTGCTTTTACAGCCCCAGAGGTCTTCCCAAGAGTAATGATTCCATGATTTTCAAGAAGAATCACACGAGGAACACAGCCGAAATCTTTTACATACGTATCAGTCGCATAGCGAATTGATTTCGACAGTGACAATCCAGGGTCGGTATAAGGAATAAGTACTGAGCGAGCCCCACAGCACACAATTTCATCGGGAAAAAGCTTTTGTGTTGCAAATTGATTTGCGAGTGGGGAGCAGAGAATCTGATTCACTGCGATACTGTGTGTATGTCCTACAAAATGGACACCCTCTAACGACAACAGGTACGCATGGAATAGAGTCTCAACAGATGGCTTTTTTGCTAATGTATCAACTCGACTCGCTAACAGCGATTCTTCGATTGTCTGATCAGACATTGTATCTTGATCAAGCATCGGAAGAAGAGAATCAAACCTGCAGGCAACAAGATCCTCATTTGTGAGCGTCTGCAGGCAACTCCCACTCGCTTTGACAAGAAACGTATGCTCGTCAACCCGCGCCGATGTGTTTCCTTCACCAAGAATTGCTAAGTGCCGATTGTCTTCACCAAGAAAATGTGAAAGTTCTAAAAGCGTATCACGTGTTGTCGACATAATGCTTCCGTGCCTTTACCAAGTAGGAACACTCATACCACTACTACTCATACAATTAATTCTCTACACACGACCGTAGAGAGGACCAAAAGCCTCACATGCTCTAAAGTCAGCACCCTCAAGACCCTCGGTACCGAAAGCATTCCATGCACTTGGCCGAAACACTCTATCAGTTGACACATTATGCATGTAGACAGGAATTCTTAAGATAGACGCCAACGTTATGAACAGGTGCCCAACATGGCCGGCAGTCATCACACAGTGGTTTGCACCCCAATGATTCATGACCTCATATGTCGAAGTAAACGCACCTCGTCCGGTAATCGTCGGAGCGAACCAGGTGGTTGGCCATGTGGGATTCGTTCGCTGATCAAGAACGTCGTGAACTGTATCGGGAAGTTCAACCGTATAGCCTTCGGCAATTTGAATTGCTGGCCCAAGCCCTGCTACCAAATTGATACGAGTCATTGTTGCCGGCATGCCTCCGCGGGTCCGATACCGAGTGCTCAGACCACCTCCAGGAAAGTACTCGGTAATCGATGGATGCCACGTTGTTGCCTGCAGGCACTTAGTTGCTTCATCATCACTTATCTCCCAGAACGGCTTCATTGTTGGCTTGCCGTCTTGATTCATTTGCTGCCCCGTGCCATCGAGTGCCGCTGGGCCGGAATTAATGAGATGGAGCAAGCCATCGGCTGCAGGGCCCTCTAACCGGTAGCCTTCACAGGCTCCGGCTACCGCCTTGGGGCTCCAATACGTGCGCAAATCAGCGAAAATTTGCGCAGTGTTAGTAAGCAGGTGCCCGCACAACATCGTGGCTGCATTGAGAGCATCGTTCTCGGTGGCAACGATGTAGGGTGCGCGTTTTCCATTCCAGTCGAAAGAGGTGTTCAGTATGGCTTCAAGAAAATCACCATTCGGAAAATGATCGGTCCACTGCCGCTGGCCCTGAAACCCAGCAGCAATTGCACCGTGTCCCTGCGCCTGTTCCTGTAGCCCCATCTCAGCAAGTCGCTCATTGCCAACCATCAGATCACGAGCAATCAGACACATTTTAACCGAGTCAGACCACTCAGAATCAAGGTGTTCACGGGACCGTTTCGTCTCATCGCTATTGTAGTCTTCACCCTCCGGGCAATTTTCTTTCACCCAAGCGAGAGCCTGCTCGTACTCATCATGATCAAACTGCCCCTTGTTCATGCGCCCGACAAACTCGGTCATGTCGATGTCTTCAACTCGCATGCCGAACCATTTTTCCCAAAACGCATAATCAACCATTGAGCCAGCAATGCCCATTGAAGTACCGCCCATCGACAAATAAGCTTTGCCCCTCATCAACGCAGCGGCAAGACCGCATCGTGCAAAATCAAGTATCTTACTGCGGACATCCGCCGGCATGCTGGCGTCACCAGCTTCCTGTACATCTTGACCATATATCCCGAATGCAGGAATACCTTTCTGACTGTGGCCTGCAAGCACTGCAGCAAGATACACAGCACCCGGACGTTCAGTACCATTGAATCCAAATACTGCCTTAGGCCGCAACGGATCCATGTCCATGGTTTCACTACCGTAGCACCAGCAGGGAGTAACAGTCAGTGAGACTCCTACATTTTCCCGACGAAACAAGTTATCGCACGCGTTTGCTTCTGCAACTCCGCCGATACATGTTTCCGCTATGATGCAATCTACTGGTGCACCATTTGGATAACACAATTCACTGGACACCAATTCTGCTACACGACTGGCGAGATTCATCGTCTGATCTTCCAGCGATTCACGAACTCCACCCAGTCGGCCATCAATTGTTGGCCGAATACCAACTCGTGGGAGGACGCCATTCCAAATTGTGGGAACTGTACTCATAGATAATTTCTCACCAGATAAAAAACTCTCAAACACCAACAATTTCCATCAATCAACCTTCTACGGCAGTCTTCGAAGAAAATACTGCAACCGCAAAGCCAAAACCTGCAATAACCACAAAGCAACTAAGAGGAAGGAAAAACGAAAGCCGCACTGGCTCAAGCAGTTGGCCAGCGATGGTCATACCATCGCCATCAATTATCGCACCTTGCAAACGTGGCATGAACGCACCGCCAACAATTGCAAAGATTAAACCCGCTGATCCCAATTTTGCGTCATTTGGGCTGAGTCCATTCAGAGCAATCCCATAAATTGTTGGAAACATGAGTGACATACAAGCAGACACACCAATGAGACAGTAAAGACCTGTGAGTCCCTGCAGAAAGATCGCTCCGGCAGTCAGCAGACCACCTCCAACAGCTAACACACCAAGCAACAAGCCGGGAGACATGTATTTCAGTATGAATGTACAGATAAAACGACTCGCAAGAAAAATGCCCATGGCAAGAATATTGTAATTCTGTGCCTCGGCAGCACTTAATCCTACAAGTGTCATTCCGTAGTGGATAACAAATGTCCAAGTCATGATTTGTGCACCAACATAGAAAGTTTGCGCAATGACACCTCCTACATACTGCCAATTTGTAAACAGGTTCTTGGCGAGCGTCATGACATGAATCTCTTCATCGTCCTGCCCTGTATCTGGCAGTCTCGAGATGATAAAAAGCAGCAAGACAGCGAGTACGACCACAGCGATGACTACATACGGTGTCCTAACAACTGCTAAATCATGAGAGACCATTGCTTCATATTTCTGAGGATCTGCCTTCGCTGAATCTTCCATTGCTTTGGTGATGAGGCTATCGACATCACTGGGCAGCATCGTTTTATATTCAGGATGTCTTGCAATCTCGGCTTCTCGGAATTGCGATACATCAAGCCCAGGGAGAATGAACATGCTTGCTACCACCATCCCGGTAAGCGACCCAATCGGATTAAATGCTTGAGCCAGGTTTAGTCTCTGCGTCGCAGTACTTCTTGGCCCCATGGAGAGAATATATGGGTTGGCCGTTGTCTCGAGGAAAGCAAGGCCAAACGTCAGAATATAGAAACCCACAAGGAAGACATTGAATTCCATCATCAAACTTGCCGGAATAGTCATCGCGGCACCTACTGCATAGAGAAGTAGCCCAATAATAATCCCAGACTTGTATGACACTTTTCGAATAAGTAGTGCTGCCGGAATCGCCATCGTGGCATATCCACCATAGAAGGCCCATTGCACTAAACTGCTTTGTGCATTGGAAATAAGAAATATTTCTTTAAAGGCACGAACGAGTGGGTTGGTGATGTCGTTCGCAAATCCCCATAACGCAAATAATGATGTTACAAGAACAAACGGTGCAACAAACTGTTTCGGAATAACCGACTCTTGCGAAGTCGCACTTGCCCCTGTTGATTCTTGCATGCCTAACCTCCTCATAAATCACCAATCGAACGCTCACGATTCAACTGGACTGATCCCCGTACTTAAAACAGCCCTCTGTTGTAACAAACTGGACACTACCCGCGATAGGAGGGACCCAACTTTCTACAACTCATGCAAACACCTGATTCATCAGCATGGAAATCCAATTACGCAGGCTTTTTTTTGGCTGTATTCTTGGCTGTATTTGACGTAGGTTGCCAGAATACTGAATAGCTATCAGTGAAACAGATTTCATGAGGACAGCCATCGACCGACGTGCTTCCTAGTGACCAGCATGCCTTCGACGACAGCACCTTAATCCATTATCGATAATCTCAACCGTCAGCATGGCAGTTCCGTAGCCCAAATCTGCAAAAACTATTGTTGTTGGTTTTTTTCGCAGCCACTGTCTGCCGGGACCGATGGTCCCACCAGGTCAACGGGATGCGTATACAGGTAACGCCAGACCGCTTCGTGCATGTACTTCCCGCTCTTGCTTTTGTACGCACGACTGCCTGGCTGCACACTGCCATGTGCTTTTTTTTCGTTACCGCCCACATCGAAGTCAGTAATCAAGCGACGCGTGTTTTGGTAAGGAGGCCGTGCACTGTCAACATTGACGATCGGCCCGTACTGGTTCATTCCTAACATTTCCCAACTACGACAATAGTGATCCGCTTTCCAACCAGCATCAAGTACGTGCGAGAACCCAAAATAACGATTCGTGGGAGTTGCCGAGGGCAGGGCCTGCCACATCTGATATTGGTCACGGGGACCACACAACGTAACGACGCGACTGACTTTGACATGCTTTGCAAACCGTGCAGCGGTGGTAGAGCCATGCGAACTACCAGAAACAATGACTTTTTCCCAATTGATTCCCTTTCTATCTGCATTCAGAAATTGCCCCCAGCCCCCTTCTGGATTGGTACGTTCCAACCACTTTACAAATTGGTAGGCACGTTCCATCATGCCGTCTGGTTTCGGAATACTAACCTCGTCGCTGAAATCTTTTCCTGTCGCTGCTTCCAGCCGAATATTCCCACGACAGTGCGGATCAACTGGTTTCTCCTGGCAACAAATAGAAAACCATGACCTCGCATACTCCACCTGGATTGCGTGTAATCCGTAGTCAGCCAGACGATCAAAGAGCGCTTGATTGTGACTCATGAGCCAGATAACAAGCTTCCCACGCTGAGGGACCGACGTATCGACAATCGCATTTTGAACGTCAGCAGGCATACCACTCGCGGTTTCAAGTACAAATTTGAATTCCGGGTGTGACCGAACTCGACGATCGATCGTACTTGCTCTCGCTTGTAGTTGATAACGCTTTTGATTCGATACAAGCTGTTCCGCTAACGCGAAATGCCCACACGTTACAAATAACGTGACTCCGATGCACACGAACACTGAGAGGCTAATCTTTATCCCCATCTCGCATCTCCTTTCGTACTAAATTCGATGTACCTTGCTACCAAACACCTATCGCATCGACATTTTAAATGACAGGTGCATACTTTGACAAAGCACCTACCACTCCATATTGAATTGTAGTGCAGGTCAGCGAATACCCGAACCGCGTGCCAGAAAATCATATTGACAAATGATCATAACTCTCAAACACAAAGTTATCACGGACTATTTGTGTTCTTCCGTCTTTGGATCGCAAGCAGCTAAGTTGGAGCTAACAGAATAAGCTTCGCCGAATCCCGTGGCATCACAGCCTGTCTTTGATGAGAAAACATTTCAGTACACAGACCTAGTCCGCACTCCTTGTCCAGTTTGTCTACAGGAGTTTTCAACACAAATGGCAGCGACCATGCCACTAGCCACAACGACTACACTGGCAGTGTTGAATCAGGGGTCAACTCCGACCGGAATAGCAGACCCTCAATTGATTGAATGTTATGCTGCGGCTGCATGAAGTCGTTCATGAATCTGCTCGATATCGTCAGCCTGAATTGCCTTATTAGGCTGACTCCCTGCAACAACTCGAGCCATAGCGACGAGACGAAAGACATCTTCCAAAATCCCGGCAGCTATCTGATGAATGACCAGCCACACGCTCTCCGAGCAGGCGTACCCGTTAGCTGTTAAGTGTGTTTCCACAATGCTTCGTGTTTCGGAAACCGATAGCGGATGAATTACTGAACGCAACAAAACCTTGTCAACCAAGCCTCGATCTCGAGATAACACCGTCATCAAACGACCCCGACCGCCAAGAATAACTGAAGCCCTTGGCGACTGCATCCATATTGCTTCAAAAACTGCCCCCAACATACCAACTGTTGCTAGATGACAATTATCGACAGTAACCACGACGTTGCCCGCACTTTTGCATGCTGCAACCTGCGAAGACACCTCGGCTTGCCTCACATCAATTTGCACAACATGCGACGCTTCATGAAGCCTCGTTACAAGAGCACTCATAACCGTCGACACACCGGAACCGCCAGGACCACAAAGAACCGCAAGACTCGATTCTTGCAGGGCGGCGTACTGCAAGCGTGCAACAGCAGCACGCTGAGAGTGAAACAGTTGTATCGTAGTAGGCTCAGTTTTTCTTTCAGCACCCACCACTCCAAGACGTGACGTAAATCCAGGAGACACGGAACAACTTGCCTGCGAGTCCGAATACATCAATGTCTTTGTTCGATTCATCACACCACGATCTCCAACGTTAGGCAACCCGGCAAAAATCTGTTGGCTTTCTCGAAAGAGAACCACATTCCTTCTCACCCGAGAAGGTTACAACCTCACCGATTGGGAAAACACCCAGTTCTCCAAGGAGTTGTTGCCGGTGAGGGCAGGGCGGCACGTCGGCGTGACGAACCAACAGCACTGCATCACAGCCAAACACTCGTGCTGCCATCTCTCTCCTGCGGAACGGACCAGGCATAAACCAGATGCCTGCATCTACCAGAACAATGCTTTGCGTACCCCCTGAGCCACTGATGGCTGCACGATCTTGTTGCCACACCCCCGACTGAGAGTCATCGATTAATTCACACCAGAGTTCTTGCATGGCATGAAGACATCGCACCTGCAAACCAGACGCACTGAGGATGGTGGAAAGACCATGAGTGATTGTTGTTCGCCCTTCCTGGACCCGATGGCCAGCAATTGCGATGACATGATGACCGCCTTCATGAGCTTCAACAACCCGATCAGTAATCGCTTTCCATTGCGATGGCAACGCTTCTAATAAAACGGCCAGCGTATCACTGCGTGTTTTGTCGTTACAACCAGCGTCGTCTCTCAATGCGGCTTGGTTCTGGTTTACCACTTCTATTTCCTGAGGACTCCTCTTGCTGCTTTGTTTTGCAACTGAGCCAGCAGCCGCTTCTTCTGATTCCAGACAAGCCGCTTCCGACGCACCCTGTCGTGCTATCGATACTTGTTGATCTATAAAGCTTTGATCGAGACGGTCGAATTCCATTTACTGCCTGCTCTTCTCTGGGCCGTAAGACATCACAGGGGTTTCCGCAAACCGAATAGAATTCATTTCTAGTGTTTTCGTTTTCACGGCCGGTTGCTGTTCAACAAAAAAGACACGCATCCAGATAACTGCTGCGACAAAAGACAACACCCATAATGTCAGCGATGGCCTCGATGACCCTGAGGATCGCATTTTTCTCTTAGCCCTACGCACGCTGGATTGATTCGAGGGGAAACTTTCTCGTTCCCTATCAGCCAAACCCTGCTTCTTTGTGTATCTCTGATTTGCCACAGGCTTTGGCGAGCCGTCCTGCTGAACCTGCTGCTCGTTACTAAGAGGCATGGTGTCCAAAACAGTTTCCTTCGAGGACTTCTGTCCAGTGCTGTTACCAGAAACGATTTCACAAGAAGCTAACTGTGCACTACCTACGAGATCTGCATTGTGTCCTTTCATGCAATCCAAAGAACCCTTTTCATCCTTTAGCATGCTGGGTACGTGCGTTGTTCGTGCTCTCTCCACCGGCTTGGAACTATGAGCGTGCTCATCACATCCGCCCTCTGAAGGTGGGCCGTGTTCCGATTGTCGTACATATGGGAATACTGTGATTAGATCCATAACTCTCCTACGAAATTTTCGTCTAAAACAAGACAAAGCCTTTAGAGACTTCTTTTCACTTCGTCAGAGTTTGACGTAACGTCAGGCGGGAGAAGTTGGTCAGTTTTTCCCCAACCATCACTACACCCGAGGCCATTAGCCCAAACCCTCAAATTAACAGCTCGCTCCAGACTGTGTCTCAAATTGAGGGGAGAATGCTCTGCGCTATCCGAACATCGTCAACTCGCCTATACTACTATGAAAACAGTAGTTTCTTTCAGTTCAGCACCGCCCCCCACGACAAATCAGAAAGCCCGATGGAGATTACCAACAGCCGTTCGACAGAATTTCTTGATCTGCTTAATGACCGAATTGCCATCCTTGACGGCGCTATGGGCACAATGGTCCATACCCTCGGCTTAGATGAACAGGGTTTTCGAGGGAAACCTTTCCAGAACCATGGCCGAGACCTCAAAAACTGTATCGATGTCCTGACATTGTCGCAGCCAGATGCAATTCGCCAGATTCATGCTTCATTCCTTGAGGCGGGAGCTGATATTGTTGAGACCAATACATTCGGTGCTACGTCGGTTGCCCTAGCAGACTTTGGGCTCTCAGGCCAAACCCGGGAACTCAATCTAGCTGCGTGCAAGATTGCAAGAGAAGCAGCTGATGCAGCAACGGCCAAATCGCCTCATAAACCTAGATTCATTGCCGGCTCTATGGGGCCAACGAATAAGCAACTTTCCATTGCTGGAAATGTGGCCGATCCTGGACATCGTGATGTCACTTTTGACGAGATGGTCGCCTGTTACAGAGAGCAAGTTGAGGCGCTCCTTGAAGGTGGCGTCGACCTTCTCCTTGCAGAAACAGCATTCGATACGCTGGTTCTCAAAGCAGCCCTATTCGCAATCGAAGAAGCATTTCAGTCTACAGGTATTGCAGTTCCAATCATGGCTTCATTTACTGTTTTTGAAGGAGGCCGAACGCTCTCTGCTCAGACTGTTGAAGCATGCTTTCAGAGTATTTCACACGCCAATCTTATAAGCGCAGGAATCAACTGTGCCCTCGGGCCTGAGAAGCTCCGTCCATACCTCGCAGACCTTTCCCGCATCTGCCCGAAGATGGTGAGCTGCTATCCCAATGCTGGACTTCCAAACGCGCTCGGCGGCTTCGATGAGACCCCCGAAATGATGGCCTCGGTCATTGGCGAGTTTGCAAAAGATGGTTTTCTTAACATTGTTGGTGGTTGCTGTGGCACAACTCCTGATCACATTCGCGCAATTTCTGAAGCTGTTTCACCTCACCCCACCAGAAAACCAGCACAGCCGCTGCGACTGAGTCGTTACTCTGGCCTGGAACTGCTTGAAGTACGTCCTGAGAGTAGTTTCACAATAGTTGGTGAGCGTACCAATGTAACCGGATCCAAAGCATTTGCTCGACTCATCAAAGAGGAAAACTACGAAGCGGCTCTAAGTGTCGCCCGGCAGCAGGTAGAAAATGGTGCAAATTTAATTGATATTAACGTCGACGAAGGAATGATCGACGGGCCAGCAGTCATGACGAAATTCCTGACACTGCTCTCAAGTGAACCGGATATATCCCGCGTCCCCATCATGATCGACTCCTCTCGCTGGGAAGTGCTCGAAGCTGGACTGAAGTGCATTCAAGGGAAGGGCGTTGTCAATTCCATCAGCATGAAAGAGGGCGAGGAGACGTTCCTCAGGCAGGCCCGCATCATTCGAAGTTACGGAGCGGCTGTCGTCGTCATGGCATTCAACGAAGAAGGTCAGGCCACAGACATCGAAAACAGAGTAGCCATCTGCGAGCGAGCCTACCACCTGCTTACAGAAAAAGCTGATTTCCCTCCAGAAGATATTATCTTCGACCCCAACATTCTTACCGTCGCAACGGGGATGGAGGAACATAACCGCTACGCAATGAACTTCATTGAGGCAACGCGTCAAATTAAAGAAAAAATGCCCTTGGTGAAAATATCTGGCGGCGTGAGCAATATCTCGTTTTCATTCCGTGGTAACAACGCTGTTCGCGAGGCGATGCATGCAGCCTTTCTCTACCATGCCATTAAAGCCGGCATGGACATGGGCATTGTCAATGCTGGACAACTTGCACTCTACGAAGAAATTGATCCTGAACTTCTTGAACGAATTGAAGACGTTCTTTTTGATCGCCGACCAGATGCAACTGACAGGTTGATTGAATTCGCAGAAACAGTGAAGGGTGAAGGAGAAAACAATTCTACAAAAGTTGATAAATGGCGAGAGCTCGATGTTGATGACCGGCTAGCCCATGCATTACTAAAAGGCCTCACGGATCATGTCGAGGAGGACATCGAAGAGGCTCGCACGCGATACAACACCGGCTTAGAAATTATTGAGGGCCCTCTCATGAGCGGCATGCAGACCGTCGGTGACCTTTTCGGTGAAGGCAAGATGTTTCTTCCTCAAGTTGTAAAAAGTGCTCGCGTCATGAAGAAAGCTGTCGCGCATCTGCTGCCCTACATGGAGGAGGAACGAAAATCGCAAGGTGCAGCTGCGAAAAAGCGTGGTCGTATTTTATTAGCAACTGTCAAAGGTGATGTTCACGACATTGGAAAAAACATTGTTGGTGTCGTTTTAGGATGCAACAATTATGAGATCATCGATATTGGGGTTATGGTGCCTTGTGCGACGATCATCGACAAAGCACGGGAAGAAAACGTAGATATAGTTGGCCTTTCTGGCCTTATCACCCCAAGCCTTGACGAGATGGTGCAGGTCGCAAAAGAGTTTGAGCACGAGAAGTTCGAAGTCCCGCTTCTGATCGGTGGCGCTACTACCTCAGCTCGACACACTGCTGTTAAAATTGCGCCTCAGTACTCAGGAAGTATCATCCATGTGACAGACGCATCACGTGCAGCAGGTGTAGCCGAAAAACTCCTTAATCCAAATACCCAAGAAGCATTTGCAACGGCGAACCGGGAAGCGCAGGCAAGAGATTTAGAGAATTTTCAAAAGCGGCAGCAAGTAAAACTTGTGCCGTATAAAACTGCTATCGAAAAACGGTGGACCACTGATTGGTCATCGGCAGAAATTGAAAAACCGGGCTTTCTTGGCCTGAGACCCCTTCCAGCTGTCCCACTTGAAGAGCTCGTTCCTTTTATCGACTGGTCTCCTTTCTTTATGGCTTGGGAATTGAAAGGGAAGTATCCAGCAATTTTTGATGACGCCATTGTAGGCAATGAGGCCAAAAAGCTTTTTAATGATGCTCAGGCGCTTCTTGATGAAATTGTCTCTAAGCAAAAATTAGAAGCCCGAGGGGTCTATGGATTCTTCCCAGCGAACAGTGACGGAGACGACATCATTCTTTTCGATGATGAATCTCGTCAGAAAGAGACCGGGAGGATTTGTACCCTTAGGCAACAATGGGAACGTCGTGGCCAAGACACTTTTTATGCATTAGCTGACTTCATTGCTCCTATATCAAGTGGTCGAGACGACTACATTGGTGCCTTCGCATGTACAGCTGGGCATGGATGTGAAGAACTCGCAAAAAAGTTTGACGAAGACCACGATGATTATAACTCTATTATGGTTAAAGCGCTCGCCGACCGGCTGGCTGAAGCATTCGCAGAATGGCTGCATCAAAAGGCTCGACAGGAATGGGGATTCGGAAAAAAAGAACAACTCAGTACGGACGACCTTATTTCAGAAAAATATCGTGGTATCCGTCCAGCGCCGGGTTATCCGGCCTGTCCTGATCACACGGAAAAACCGGGACTTTTCGAGTTACTCGATGCTAATAATGTTGCCGGCATGAATCTTACAGAGAGTTTTGCGATGACTCCAGCGGCGAGTGTCTGTGGACTCTACTTTGGGCACCCGGAAAGCCGATACTTTGCAGTAGACAGAATCACCCGTGAACAAGTTGAGTCGTATGCTGTTCGGAAAGGCATGCCAGAGCCAGAGGTCGAGCGATGGCTCGCCCCGAACCTTGGATATGATCCTTGATTCACGGACTCCCGGCATTTTTCCTTGCGACGTTGATACATCAAATTCATGGGAAAGAACCACACAGCAACTGGTCAGAAGAAGATTTCTGCCAAGCGTTCTAGAATTCGGAAAATTGCTTTCGTGGGCCCTCAGCACGAGCCGCTCTCTTCAATCTGTGTTGAAGAACTTATCGAGAGATTTCTTCAATTTACACGACACGAACGAGGTCTTGCAGAGAACACCCAGTCCGCCTACCAACGAGATCTGCAGACATATGGTGCGTGGCTCAATGGGGGGTCACCCCTGACTGTGACCATTCAGAATCTTGGCGATTACCTCGGAACACTTTCTGACAAGGGTCAGTCTCGCGCTACAATTGCAAGAAAAGCAGCAACACTTCGCTGCTTTTATTCCTTCCTACAACTTGAAGGAGTTCTGGTTGACAACCCAGCTGAACAACTTGTCCTAGCCCGTCGTGATGACACAATCCCTGCAGTACTTTCCGCTCACCAGGTTGATCAATTACTTGACAGCCCGTCACGCTTCACTAGCACTGGCGTACGTGACCGTGCACTGCTGGAATTACTCTATGCCACTGGATGCCGTGCATCGGAAGTGTCTTCACTACAACTAACCGATCTCCGTCTTGAAGAACAATTCTGTACTTGCCGAGGGAAGGGGAATAAGGAACGAGTAGTGCCTCTTGGACAGCGAGCTCATGCCGCAATCTCGCAATGGATACAAGACCACCGACCTCAATTCCTATCAGGCTCAAACGAACAAAACCATGTCATTGTATCTAGTAGAGGTAATAAACTTTCGCGTATGCGAATATGGGAAATTGTTCGTGAGCATGCTACGGCAGCAGGGCTCGCTAACGACATTTCACCTCACACACTTCGACATAGCTTTGCTACTCATCTTGTCGCCGGCGGTGTTGACCTGAGACATGTCCAAGAAATGCTCGGACATGCAAGTATCGCCACAACACAGCGGTATACCCATGTCGACTCTGGGCGATTAAGAAATGTTCACCAGCAATACCACCCAAGAAGCTAAACAACTTTTCGAATGCTGCCCCTCAAATTTTTCCTGATACGGTAAAGCACACAAGCAATCATTGATGTCCGTGCCCAGACAGCAGAACCTTGCATTGCTTAACAACACAAAGCAACCTTGGCTTCTGAACAATTGCAAACAGTACTATGGCATTTTCTTTAGCGGTACAAAACTAATTTTCTTAATCATTTCAATGAGCCTACCGTCTTCTATTCTTCCCGATACCGCCGTAATTGCATCAATAATATTGATGTAATCTAGTTCGTAATCACAATCTATTTCAAGTTCTATGTCATTGGGAGAAGCTCCGCTCTCGATCGCTACATCGACAAAGCTAGCGACTCTTTGTCGCAGATCAAGATAATCTGCGACGGGCTCTCCGTTCATTAGAATCCCTGCAAGCACTCCATCATCACTTGAAGACAAGCGAACTTGAATCGGCGGCAACTGTAGTTCATCAGGCGGTTCTATAGATGACTTTCCTAATGGCATACGAACATCGAAATCACCTTCCGGTGCAATAATATTAAATGTCAGCATGAAAAATATCATCAACTGAAAAACGACATCTATCATGGGAGTCATATTGACTTCCACTTTCTTAAGTCGTCGACGAGAAAGGATATAACGCATCTTTCAGTCTGGCTTGTAAAGGGCACGGAGGGCAAACTGCTGAAACCCTAGCTCTTGGCAGATCTGTATGACACGCTGAACATCACCAGCATTGGCACGACCATCCGCTCGAACTATGACAGTCGCTCGCTTGGGATCCTTATCTGCCGCAATAATAATATCTCGCTCTCTCTGCAATGACCCACCTATTCCCTCAACGGGAACGATTTCACCTGCATAAAGAACACCGCCATTTGCCATCAACTGCATCGTGATAGGCGCTTCAACCACTCCCTCCGCAGGCTTTGCCAGCTGACTTGAAGGCAGCTGTATCCGTTCATCCTGCTCCGCCTCACTAAAATTTAGTACAAACATAAAAAAGGTAATTAATTGAAATGTAACGTCGATCATGGGCGTCATATCGTTCTCAGTTATAGCTGGCCCGTTACTCTTCCGTATCACTACAAAAATTCCTGAAGTTGTGCCTGTGCTTATTTAGTGCCAGCCCACTTTTTTTCTGCTCTACTTCTGTGCTGCTCTACTTCTGCGTTAATGGCACCTTTGAAATAAGACGAACCGCTTCAGTATCCACGTCACTATTAAGCTGCTCAAGCCAATTACGAAATAAATTGAAACAGGCGACGGCAGGAATAGCCAACCAGAGACCGATAAGCGTTGTCACAAGCGCCTGCGAAATACCAATAGCTAATTCGTGATGTTTCGGTTGGGTTGCCGACTGAGCAATTACAGTAAACGCACTTACCATACCACTGACTGTTCCGAGCAACCCGAACATTGGTGATAAAGAGCCAATGAGTGAAACGTAACTGATCTTGTGCTCAAGCTGCATTGCTTCTTCAGCTTCTGTTTCACGCATTGCGTCAAGTGCCTGCTGCCGACCAACTTGCAATTTAACGAGGCCCACAGAAAGCACTCTCCCTAGATAAGAATCATCAGATTTTGCCAGTTCATACGCCTGCTGAAATTCTTTATTATCAAGATGCAGTTCAAACCCTTCAATAAGTTCAGGTGGCATGA
>JABHNP010000177.1 GCA_018694455.1 Planctomycetaceae bacterium
TCTGTTGGTCGTCCGCGTGAAGTTGGAGAAGGTGTTGTAACAATTGGTTGTGATGGAGGCCGTGACCCCACCATGCATGTGAGCCGAGTCGCTTCGGTTGATAAATATCTGGGCCCAGCCAATGTACAAGTTGCTGGACAGCCAGTGCAGGGCCGTAGTGGTGGTGGCTTGTTTGCGATTGACGGCACGCTTTTAGGCGTCTGTAACGCGGCTGATCCTGAGGATAATGAGGGTCTTTTTGCTGCACTTCCGTCAATTCATGAGCACCTTGATGAGGCTGGACTGGCGTTCGTTTATAGACATGTTTATCCCGGAACGGAAAATGAGCTGGCAGGAAATACCGACAGTTCAACTGTGCCTCATATGCCAGATGCAATGCCTGACTTTTCGTTTGACCGTAGAAATAGGGCCGATGCCGTTCCTACTGCGTCAAGTGGCCCACGGACTTCTTCTGACTTGGATCAGCCAATGAAAGGGAATCCACAAGAAGTACAAGTTGTAGCCCCTCCAGTACCAGGCTCAATAGAAAATAACGAGCATTCACAAAGTCTGACTGCAGGAGAACAAGCCCTTTTGGATCACGTGCGTCAACACGAAGGAGATGCTGAAGTGATATGCATTGTACGTCCTCGTGGAGCAAGCCAAAGCGATAGTGAAGTCTTTATGCTTCAGAATGCCAGTTCTAATTTTGTGAAACGTCTATCCGATGCGCACAAACAGGGTGGTGGTGCTGACAAGTGATATTTCTTGGAGAGACAAAAGATTTATGCTCCAGATTCTGATTCGCCATGGTGAGAGTTTGTCGAACCGTGATGGCAGAGTTCAAGGGCAAGCTGACATAAGTCTCACTGATGTAGGGCGTCAGCAAGCAAAAGCAGTTGCTTCATGGTGCCAATCTCAACAATTTCAAAGTCCGTGTGAACTTTGGGGTAGTCCGTTGTGTCGTGCCCGAGAGACGGCTGAGATTATCGGGAAAGCAACAGGACTCTCTGTCAATCTAAAAAATGATCTTGTGGAGTTGAATGCAGGCGTGTTTCAAGGGCACTTGTGGGATGACCTTGCCGATCGATTTCCCGAAGATGTTGCTCGGTGGCGTTCTGGAGATATTGATTTTCAAATACCGGGTGGAGAATCAAGGCGGCAACTTGCCCAACGAGGAGGTCAGGCCATTCAGTCCCTTTCGTGTCGGTCTGCACGGAGCATGATTATTGTTGCTCACGGTGGTGTTTTAACGGCAGCGCTTGGTCTCCTTATAGGACGTGATCATCCACTGCTTGCAGAAGCTGTTGAACGACCATTCACCCGCTTGCCAGCACTTGGGAATTGTTCGGTATCCCAGCTTCAGTGGCCAGGTCCACAATTAATTTCCTTCAATGGAACAGATCATCTTCCGTGACAACAGAAGCCAAATTCAAAGATCAAGAAGTCCTAGGGAAATAGGAAGTGGAATTTTGGTGTCCTTTATCTGACAACGGTATCTGTGTTCGACGCAAAAATCAGATTCATCATACAATGGTGTTGCGATGTGATGCTGGCTACAGTTCATCTAATATGTAACGTATGAGATACGATTTTTGTAGCATGCTTCAAAACTGAATATGTTTCCGATACCGGCAGAACGTGTTTTGATACCGAAAGAATCCCTATGAGATATAGAGGAAAAAGTTATAAGAAGTTTTCTTTGTGGCGGTGTCTCGTGGATGCCATCGTGATGAATACTTTCTTCAGTATTGCGGCAATTCTGTTTGTTTCTTCGATCGCAATAGCTGCTGGAACAAATGCATCCAAGAGTTTTTCTGGGACTCGGGCAATGGAGTATCTCGAGGCTATTTGTGAATTCGGACCGCGTCCAAGCGGCTCCATCGGAATGCAGAAACAACGGGAATTTCTTATTCGTCATTTTCAAAAAGCTGGAGCAAAGGTTTTTCGACAAGCGTTTCGAAGTCGAGATGGTCGAACCGGCGAATGGATTCGTATGGAGAATCTTATTGTTTCCTGGCATCCGAGTAGAAATGAGCGAGTGCTTCTTGGAGCTCACTACGACACCCGGCCATATCCAGACAGGGACCGACGGCAGCCCAAAGGAGTCTTTCTGGGAGCAAATGATGGCGCAAGCGGTGTGGCGGTTTTGATGGAGCTTGCAGACTCAATGGTAGAGATGAAAGGGTCGGTGGGCGTTGATTTTGTACTTTTCGACGCAGAAGAATACGTTTTCGAAGAGGGGCGAGATTCATACTGCCTCGGGTCACTCTTTTTTGCGAGACAATATTCGGCATCACGGAAGGCGGGAGCAATATCGTATGCCTATCGCTGTGGAGTTATTCTCGACATGGTAGGCGACCGTAACCTTGCAATTTGGCAGGAACAGCAAAGTGTCGAGTGGCCCGATACACGCCCTGTAGTGAACTCGATTTGGGCTACTGCAGAGCAACTAAAAGTCAGAGAATTTATTCCACGCCCGAAGTATGTCATTAATGACGATCATGTGCCCCTTCGAATGACCGGCGGTATTCCAACCTGCGATATTATTGACTTCGATTACCCACACTGGCATACGACACAAGATGTTCCAGCGAACTGCTCTGCGAAGTCACTGGGTTTAGTCGGACAGGTTATGCTCGCGTGGCTTCAGAAAAACTACTGAGTGTTGGGAAGTCACACATCATGCAGTCATATGATCAAGTCATAGTTGTGCCGATTGTTGTCCCAGACCTTGGGCTTGGTGAAACTCCTGTCATCCTCTCATTATGGCTTGTTCCACAGGGAAGCAATGTTCTTGAAGGGGATCGTGTTGTCGAGCTCGTAACAAATCCAGCGACTGTTGACTTACTTGCTCCTGTTGCAGGTCGATGCATCCGTCAATTTGTGGACGAAGATACCAGAGTGTTTCCCGGAATGGTCATTGCTGAAATACTTCCAGAGGACGGGGGCAATAAATGAAACCGCCATACACTCGAAGGCTATTCCACGATCAAGATTTTTTGCACGAGACGATTGCAGCATTTGGTGGTGCTGGAGCAATGTTTCTGATTCAGCCGCCATACGATTGGTGGTTTCTTGCATGGCTTGCACCAGCGCCATGGCTCTGGTTAATCACAAAAAAGACTGGTCCTTCATCCTTCAAGTTTTGGCGAATGCTCTGGTGTGCCGGCTTTGTTCATTGGCTTGCAACCATTCATTGGCTTCGATTGCCTCACCCGGCGACGTCACTGGGCTGGGTATTTTTGTCGGCCTATCTGGCAATGTATGTTCCGTTTTTTGTATGGTCTGCGAGTCTCCTTATGAGGCGGTGGAAGTGGCCACTCATAGCGGCAGCACCAATATCTTGGATAGCCTGTGAGCAGTTGCGCGGCTGGCTTTTTGGTGGATTCACATTTGCGATGCTTGGTCATACACAATGGCGGTGGACTACTCTGCTACAAATTGCAGATGTTGCCGGTGCCATTGGGGTGAGTGGAATTGTCATGGTTGTGGCAGCAGCAACGATTCCACCACTGAAAATGATTTTCAGTGAACAAAAAATATGGCAGGAGAAAAAAATAGTTAGAGATGGATTGCTTGTTTTTGGTGTTTTTGGCGTGTGTATAGCCTATGGTTCTTGGCGACTTGCTACAGTTCCGGAGCCTCTTGTCGCACCTCTCAAAACGCTGCTTGTGCAAGGATCAATAGATACTGAACTGAAGCATGATCCAAATGCTTTTCAGGAAGTGACTCA
>JABHNP010000268.1 GCA_018694455.1 Planctomycetaceae bacterium
CACAGCCGGAGGGTCAAATAATTGTTTTTGTGAACGGGCGAGAGAAACAGGTTTCTACTGGTCACACCGCGCATGATCTTCTCTTGTTATTAGGTTTTGAAGGTCGCCCTGTTGCCGTTGAATTAAATAAAGAAGTAGTTCCACGAGCGTTTCTTTCAGATCGAGTCCTTCAGGAACATGACCGCGTAGAGGTTGTTACGCTCGTTGGGGGCGGTTGAACAATGTACGAACCTATCCTATCGAAGAGAATTTAAACGGCATGACAAAGACAGTAGTCGACAAGGCACTATCGCAGGAATTGCAATCAACACTCAAAGTTGGAAGCTTTGAACTTGCTAGCCGTCTTGTAGTAGGGACAGGCAAGTATGCAAGTTACGCAGAAATGGCTGAATGTCTTGATGCAAGTGGTACTGACTGTGTGACCGTAGCAGTACGGCGTGATCGCCTCCTCAATACTGCTGGAGAAAATATTCTCGAGCATCTTGACCTTACTCGGTACACCCTACTGCCAAATACTGCAGGTTGTTTCTCAGCTGATGACGCTGTTCGTGTTGCTCGGCTTGGTCGTGAACTTCTTCGTGATCTTGGAAACAAAGGAAGTGAGTGGGTCAAATTGGAGGTCCTTGGTGACCAGAAAACTCTTCTGCCGGATCCTGTTGGCACAATTGAAGCAACACAACGTCTTGTGGATGATGGTTTTTCTGTACTCGTTTATAGCAGCGATGATCCAATTGTTGCCAAACGGCTTAAAGACGTGGGGGCAGCCAGTGTGATGCCGGCGGGAAGCCCTATTGGATCAGGGCAAGGAATTCTTAATGCAAATAGCTTACGCATTTGTCTTGAATACCTCAAAGATGGTGACCCTGAGTATCCAGTGATAGTAGATGCCGGTGTCGGTACTGCGAGTGACGTTGCTGTTGCTATGGAACTTGGTGTTGATGGTGTTCTTCTGAACACGGCAATTGCACACGCAAATGACCCACTCACAATGGCTCTTGCAATGCGATCTGCTTGTGCGGCGGGTCGTCATGCATTTCTCGCAGGACGGATTCCGAAAAAGCGGTATGCAACAGCATCGAGCCCTGAAACTGACCGAATCCATGAGACATCTTGAATTGCAGGCACTCCAAAATGTTGGCAAAACGAATTATTCCATGCCTCGATGTTGAAAAGGGACGTGTCGTAAAAGGAACAAAGTTCCTCGAACTTATTGATGCCGGTGACCCTGTGGCAGTCGCTGCTCGTTATGAAGCCGAAGGAGCGGACGAATTAGTCTTCCTTGATATTACTGCGAGCCATGAAGGTCGGGCAATTATGCTTGATATGGTGCGACGAGTAGCTGAAACGATATTTATGCCGTTCACTGTAGGTGGTGGTATTCGCACCTTAGACAATGCCGTTGAACTCATTCATGCTGGAGCTGAAAAGGTGAGTATCAATTCATCAGCGGTAAAGACGCCCGAGTTGGTAACAGCAGTAGCACATCGCCTGGGAAGTTGTGCAACTGTCGTGAATATTGATCCGAAGCGAGTTGTCAAAGACGGCAAAGAAGTCTGGGAGGTCTTTGTGAATGGTGGCCGAGTCCCAACGGGCATTGAGGCTGTTGATTGGGCACAAAAGGTTGAGCAACTTGGTGCGGGAGAAATAGTCTTAACATGTATGGACCGAGACGGTACTCGCGATGGATATGATCTTGAAATGACTGCAGCGGTAAGTCGGGCGGTCGGAATTCCTGTAGTGGCCAGTGGAGGTGCAGGTCGGCCAGAGCATCTAGCCGATGCCATTGAGTTCGGTGCTGCGGATGCTGTCTTGGCAGCAGGAATCTTTCACTTTGGTGTGTGTTCTATAGCTGAAGTAAAAGAGATGTTGCGCGTTCGTGGAATTCCAGTTCGTCCGGTTGAGGAGTATTCATAAAAGTCGGGCTGTACGTAAGAATAGGCAACTATTTGGTCGAAGGGCTTCATTCGTCTATTGTGTGGTCTTAGAGAATGTTTCAAAGTTGATGAGTTTACCTATCGTGAGGGGGCAAAAATAATGCTTGATTCTAAGCCAGAAGCACAGTCGGCAGATGATGCTGCTTTTGTTTCTGAGGAATCCGCACCAGCGGCAGTTGTCCCAAAAAAAAGTGACAGACTTGAAATAGATAGATATTTCGAAGCGCTTGTCAAGCTCGATGGTTCTGACCTTCATCTAAAAGTTGACCAGCCTCCAATTATGCGCGTGAAAGGATCCCTTCAGCGTCTTAAGGCACCACCAATTGGTCACGAACAGATGAAGAGCCTTTGTCTTCCAATGCTCGATGATCGCCAGATGAAAATCCTCGAAGATGAAGGGGGCGCAGACTTTGCATATTCGTCACTTATTGGTGATACAAGGTGGCGATTTCGAGTGAACCTGCTTTATCAGCAAGGATCACTTGGAATGGTTGCTCGAAAAGTCAACAACACAATACCGAACTTTGAAAAGCTATTTCTTCCAGCGTCGATTGAGCGACTATGTACGCTCGATCAAGGCATGGTCTTGCTCGCGGGTGTGACTGGCTCTGGGAAAAGTACAACGATTGGTTCAATGTTGAACTATATCAATAGAAATTATCGAAAACATATTCTTACACTTGAAGATCCTGTTGAGTTTGTTTTCACAGAAGATAAGTGTCTTATTAATCAGCGAGAAGTTGGGACTGATGTCAAGAATTTTGAGATTGGCATGAAGCATGCGGTTCGAGAAGATCCTGACATCATTCTCGTCGGGGAATTGCGAGATACCGAAACCTTTAAAACGGCAATTCATGCCGCTGAGACCGGACATCTCGTCTATGGGACTATTCATGCTTCAAATGCTCCTAGTACGATAACGCGAATCCTGGATCTTTTTCCCCAAGAAGAACACGCAGCTATCCGAAGTGCTATGGCCTTCAATATGAAGGGGATAGTCGCACAGAAACTTCTGAAGTCGATCAAAGAAGGAGTTTCTCGTGTGCCCACAATTGAATTAATGTTTTTTGATGTTCTGGTGCGAAAATATATTTTGGAAGAAAACGAACACATGCTTGCCGATCATATCCGTAAGTCTGATAAAGATGGCATGCAAGATTTTACAACGAGGCTTAAAAGTCTTATCGATCAAGGCCTTATTGATCGGCAGGCAGCGCTTGATGTTGCACCAAACCGTGAGGCATTGCAGATGGCATTGAAGGGAATCTCATGAGCCACAACATCAGTCCCGTACCAAACGGTAAGACCGATTTTTCAGCTAGAATGCGTTTGCAAGATAGCGTTATGCCGAGGCGTCGGGTTGCTTTTTCTTTTGCGATTCTACTCGCGTTCTGTATCACGATTCCTGCAGCTGGGCAGAATCAAAAGCCACAAGGCAATGGTAATGACAACGTAGCAGCTGATGGTGAGCAGCCACAGGAGCAAACAGAAGCATTACTCAGCCTCCCAACAGTTATTCCTGGTGGCATTCTTCTTGCTGTACTGAGTCTCTTGTTTGCGGTAACAAGTGCATGGGTAAAAAAAGATAGTCGCCGGTTGGGGCTAGGTAGTAAAAAATGGACTCGTATTGTTGTGGGTCCATATGCACTCGCCGCAGTGGCACTAGCTGTGTCCATAGCGCTGAATTGGACGGAATATGCGTTTCTTGAGACTGTGGGTTTATGGGGTGCTCTCGGGGG
>JABHNP010000207.1 GCA_018694455.1 Planctomycetaceae bacterium
AGAGCAACCAGAGGTCTCTATCGAGTTCATCAATTCACAAAAGTTGAAATGTTTGCTTTTACGGCACCTGACCAGAGTGATGCTATGCATCAGCGGTTACTCGACCTGGAGTGCAAGATTTTCGATGGTTTAGGGATACCTTACAGAGTTGTTGATACGGCTACTGGTGATTTGGGCGGGCCTGCGTATCGCAAATATGATCTCGAGGCTTGGATGCCAGGGCGTGGGGAAGCTGGTGAGTGGGGTGAAGTGACGAGTACTTCGAACTGTACCGACTACCAAGCTCGTAGGCTAGCAATCAGGTTCCGTAAACCAACCGAAAAGGGAACTCAGTTCGTGCATACGTTGAACGGGACAGCCGTAGCAATCAGTCGAGCAATGGTTGCGATTTTAGAAAATTATCAACAGGAAGACGGATCCGTGAAGGTTCCCGAGGCCTTGGTTTCATGGATGGGCAAGAGCGTTATGACAGCCTCAAGCGGCCAAAAAGTCACCACTTGAGGCCGAATCGGGCGCCCTCTGACTGCCCACCGATACCACCTTTGAGCATCACATTCTTTTTCTTATGTGGCTTTTCAGGAGCGATTGGATCGTCATTCACGTGGTCAGAGGAGTCTTCATCAAGAGAACTTTTTGAAAGAGCTTTGAGGGATAGAGACAGCCTTTGTTCTGACGGGTCAACAGAAAGGACACGACATTCTATTTGTTCGCCTTCACTTACAACGTCAGAGACGCTGCGTATACGTCGGGTCGCCAGTTCAGAAACATGAAGCAGCCCTTCAATGCCAGGCTCTAGTTTGACAAAAGCACCAAAGTCAGCAATTCGGCTTACGGTGCCCCGCACTGTCGATCCAAGCGAGTACTTCACATCTGCTTTTGCCCACGGGCTTTCGACAAGATCACGAATCGAAAGACCGATCTTTCCAGTACCACTGTCTATTTTTTTGATCATGGCATGAACATGCTGACCAATTTCAAGAAGTTCACTGGGGTCACTTACTCGCTCCCACGCCAATTGGCTTATATGCACAAGCCCCTCAACACCGTTCCCAATATCGACAAAGACACCAAAGTCACGAATGGACCGCACGATCCCCTCAACTTTTTCACCGGGCTCTAAGGTTTCAAGCATTTTTGATCGCGCATCGGCAGCTTGTTTTTCAATCACCGCCCGGCGAGATAAGACAAGGCGGCGGGCCTGTGGAACAACCTCAGTAACAAGGCTTTCGAGTGTCTGGCCAACCATTTCTTCGGGACTTTCTATTCTCCATGGGCTAATGAGACTTGTTGGCATGAAGCCTTGGATTCCTGCAACGTCACATTCAAGCCCACCCTTGTTTGCACCTGTGCATCGTGCCGCAACAATCATTCCAACTTCAAGTTGAGACCAGTCCTCGACCACAACTGCGCGATTCGCAGGAGCAAGCTCATAGAGACCATCTTCTTCGTTTCGTCCTCCCACTGATAGTTCTACAGTCTGCCCAACCTCTGGTATTTCAAGACCTTCTTCAATGAGTATAGAAAGCTGCAGCGCACCTTGCCGTTGGTTCCCTAAGTCGATAAAAGCTGTATCGGAACCAACCGAAAGCACGGTTCCTTCAATTTTTGCACCCGGTGCAATTGGTTGATCGATAACAGACGCTTGCTCGAGTAATGTTTCAACTTCAAGCCCAGCAACAGCGGCTTCAAAATCATCTTCAAGATCTTCATCAAGATCTTGTCGCAGATTTGGAATACTCACTCGCTTTTGAGGTGGTAACGCGTCGGTAAATGCTGAGGCTTTTGAATCACGACCGGATCGTTTTTGGCGACGATCTTTGCGTGTTTTTTCCCCATCGACTGGACCATCTTGTGATTTTAAAGAAGTACCCTGAACTGGTGCTGATAGTGTGTCCGCCGCGTTTGAGGGAGGCTCCGATGTAACGTATGTGTAACGTGAAGCTGTATCTGGTTGAGCCGTATCTGGCCTCTGGGTGCCTATTGCGATTCTTCGCTTTGGTGGCGCAGCAAGTGGTTTATCTGCTGATTGTTCGGTGGCGTTCTGTTCCTGCTTTGATGCAGGGCCTTCGTCGTGTTTGTCTGACGCCAAGTTGCTGTCACTCGTTTGAGACCGGATAGACTCAGTGCTATTGTCAGCTGTGTCATTCATCAGAAGAAACCTTGTAAAAAATGCGGGAAACAGGACTTGAACCTGCACGGTATTACTACCACTAGGCCCTCAACCTAGCGCGTCTGCCAATTCCGCCATTCCCGCGGAGAGTGAGAAAAACGGATGTCACCAGTGACTTTCACAAGCCAACACCCGATTCGTTCTATTGTCGGCCACTTTGCTCTTCCGTCAAGCGATCCACTGTTTGAGGGGCACCACTTGCTACCGGTATGACCTGCTGGGAAAGCAATATTTGCTGCGTTCGACCAATCGAAACAAGAACACCAAACAGAGAAATACTCCACACGAGGTCACCTACAGGCATCCATCGGTAAAATGGTAGTGCTGCTACGTAACAGGTAATAAGGCCAGATAGCGTATGGGCGTATTGTGACGTTAACGCCCAGCAAGTGAAATTTGTTGTGATGAAAAAGAGGAGTGATGATGCAAGACTTCCCCCAATAAGGGCAATCCACCCCTGGCGACGTATCAGGCTGCCAAATAGAACAGGGCACGCAAGTGATCCGTACACAACGAGTGCCATAATAGTAGAGTCGTATCCGGGTAGTGCCAGGTTACTGATAACAAGTGCTACAATAGGTACCGCTGCGGCAGTGATGGAAATACCGAAAAGAGAGCCGGCAGCAAGTCCAATTGCCGCAAATGGAGTCACGTTATAGGTCGGTTGCCAAAGCCTCCCACAAACTCCAATTGCAACGAGGGCTACCCAGAGCACAATTTGTACACGTGGACCGAATTTGAGTGAATCACCTAATTTTGAATCCATCAAGATGCTCGATTTATAAGGGATACGAATCTAGAATTTTGCTTAAATAGCATACCGGAGTTTTTGTAAACGCCCAGTGGTCTCTCGAACCACCGATACACTAGCGGTTTTTGTCGAACGAGCAAGTGAATGCGGTAAGCCCGGAGCCTCATTGCGAGAAGTGTCAGAACAGGATCGTCGACTATGCCGCAGCCAGAAGCTACTTTTAGCACCCTCGTCATTGAGCAGTTAGCCGGTGGATTTACCGCTATTGGTATAAATATACCTGACCATACTCAAAATGTAATGAATCAGCCGTTTATTGACGAGCTATCGCAGCTGTTTGTCCTTCTGCAGAAGAACCCACCGCGGGGCCTTCTTATAGAATCTCGTCGAGAGGGATCATTTCTTGCAGGTGCTGACATTCATCGAATTGATACGATTTGGACTCAGTCGCCCGCTCAGATTATGGAGTTGTGCGATAAGGGACGAAACCTCCTTGGCCTGTTTTCGTCATCGTCATGGCCAAGCGTAGCGATTATAGACGGTGTTTGCTTAGGTGGTGGTCTTGAGCTTGCCCTTGCGTGTGATTTGCGTGTTGCTACCGAGAATCAGAAGACGGTTCTCGGTATGCCAGAAGTAAAACTGGGGCTCATACCAGGATGGGGAGGTACTGTTCGCTTGCCGCGACTCATAGGACCGGGTCCAGCAATAGAGCTGATAGCTTCAGGTGAGTCGGTTACGGGCGATCAAGCTCGGGTTCTCGGTCTTGTTGATGCCTGTGTGTCATCGAGCTCAGCAAGAGCATCGGCACTTCAACTACTTGAAGAATCAATAGGTACAGAAAGCTTTCGTAAACGTCGTCACGATCAGCAACAGCCACGAATACTTGAAAAGTCAGAGCATGATTTTTTACTGGCTACGATGGGTGCCGTAATTGCAGGTCGTACAAAAGGAAAGTATCCCGCCCCGATGGCTGCATTGGAAACAGTTGTTCAAGGATCTTCGAAGTCAATACATGACGCAGCATCGCTTGAAAGCAAAGCTTTCGCCAAGTTGGCCAAGACGCCTGTTGCGAAACAACTTGTCCGGGTGTATCGGCTTAGTGAACGAAATCGGAAAGACGGCGGCCTTGGTGATTTACCAAAAGATTCTTCAGAAGATTACATGGCGGTTCAGCGATTCAATAAGCCATCTGTTGTCGGTGCGGGCATCATGGGGGCCGGTATTACCTCACGTCATTTACGCTCAGGGTTTATTACGAATCTTGTTGACATTGACGCCAATGCGCTTCAAAAAAGCATCCCAGCTATTCTCGAGGAAGCTGCTTGGGACCGTTATCATCAAAAGACAAATTATAAAAAAGTGAGTGAACTCACTGGCTGTTTTATGTCTTCAACACAGCTTTCATCAATATCAGAATCAGATATTGTCGTAGAGAGTGTTACTGAACGAACTGATTTAAAGCAAAAGGTGCTTGCAGACATTGAAGCTGTAGTTTCTTCAAGTACGGTCATTTGCACTAACACATCAACGAATCCGATAGCAACTCTTGCTGCAGCGCTATCAAGCCCAGCTCGATTCTGTGGAATGCATTTTTTTAATCCTGTTCGGCGGATGTCTTTGGTCGAGGTCATTCGCGGCCCGGATACGAGTGACTCAACAGTTGCGGCTGTTGTTCTTCATGCAAAACGATTGAAGAAGGTTCCCATTGTTGTTCAGGATAGTCCCGGTTTTCTCGTGAATCGTGTACTCACACCGTATCTGCATGAATCAGTAGAGCTATTACGTGAAGGAGTCGATCTGGAGAGTATCGACAGAGTTTCACGACGATTTGGTATGCCTCTTGGTCCACTAGAACTGTATGACATGGTTGGTCTCGACACGGCATTTTATGCCGGGCTCGTTATGGCTAATGCCATTGGTGATCGTATTGATGCCTCGCCCGTTATCCCAGCACTTGTCAAAGCTGGTTGGTTAGGTCGCAAAACAGGGTGTGGATTTTACAGCTATAAGAGCACGGGGCATGATGCAAAAATTGCTACCGTGAATGAGA
>JABHNP010000243.1 GCA_018694455.1 Planctomycetaceae bacterium
CGTCCTGACAAGTTCTTCGGTCGCACGTATTGACGGTCCGCTCTCGGTAAAAGCTGCACGAACCCTCAAAGAGTATCACGATCTCTTTCACTCGGCCTGCCTCGAGCGTCCAGACATTCGTCATGCCTGGCCCGAACGAGCCCTTGTTTCCTGGAGCCACAGCTAATGGTATCGAAGGATACTTTTACACTCAGTCCTTCCATTGACATGCAGACCGCAGCTACAACACCCTGGGATATTGTTGTTGTCGGAGCAGGTCCAGCTGGCACCGCGATGGCGGCACGAGCTGCAACAAAAAAGTTGCGGGTTCTTTTTATAGATCGTTCACCCCTACCTCGACCAAAAGTATGCGGGTGCTGTTTATCACCGTTGGCACTCGCAGAGCTATCGAATCTCTCCAAAGAGACGATTCCTCAGTTTACAGTGTCTACCCTGTCACTTACGGATCTAACAATTGTTTCTCAGGGGTATTGTGCCTCCGTGCCTTATGCAACTGGTGGAGTTCTTTCTCGCATCAGCCTTGACACCTGCCTTGCCAAACATGCCATTGCGGCAAATGCTGCCTGGCTCCCAAACACGCGAGCAGTTTCCTGCAAGGTCGATCAAGTAACCGTTACTCTCACAGTTCAAACAACTTCCCAATCTCAACATGCAATCCAAACAAAACGACTCATTTTGGCCGGAGGCCTTCGTGATGCAATTCGAATGCAGGGAGATTCGGCAGTTCACCGTCCCCCGCGGAATTGGCCGCGAAATAACCGTATCGGCCTTGGTACCACGCTCTGTTCCACAGGTGGAGCGATCAGTGAACGGCATCTCGTTATGGCGGTTGGAAGCGCTGGTTATTGCGGTTTGGTGCGTCTCGAAGATGGCAGCATCGATGTGGCAGCTGCCGTACATCCATCTCTTTTGAAGCGGGGTGCAACCCCAGCAGAGGCACTTTCCCGTCTTCTGGCAGAGACCTTTCAAGACGTTGAATGCCCTATCGACACGTCCCTTCTCCAAGGCAGTGGCCTTCTGGCAACGCCGCAGCTCACACACCACACAGGTCATGTTGACCCTCAATGCACTCGCATTCTGCGAGTGGGTGATGCTGTAGGGTATATCGAACCGTTTACCGGTGAAGGAATTGGATGGGCGCTGCTCTCAGCTCGGCTCGCTATGGAAGCACTAATCGATATCAGGGGAGACCTTCGTCCCTCACAGGAGGCCTCGCAACGCTACCAGCAGACCTATGGAAACGCTCTCAATCATCATCACCGGCGTTGTCGCATGGTGTCACTGGCACTTCGGAGTCCGTTTTTTGTTTCAACTGCAGTTCGGGCGGCTGCCTGTTTCCCCACCATCGCTAGCTCGATAGCACGCACGATTACCGGCAACACATAGTATCGTTTCTATTGAACAGATGCTTCACAACAAATACGAGGTAAGCCAAACATACCCAATCGCAAGGAGTATCTGCACAACTGCAAAGGCAGCTGCTACTTTTACGAATCCGACGAACGTAAGTGACAAATTATTTTTATGAATGATCGTCATTGCGACGACAGTCGATGCAGAGCCGATAGGTGTAATATTTCCACCAAGATTAGCCCCGAAAATCACACACCACCAAAATGGTGAATCTGGATTACTCCCTTCTGGCCCAACAACGATTGGGTTCGACGCAAGTATTTTCGCTAGAACTGCGGCGAGCGGAATGTTATCTGTTACTGAACTCGCGGCTGCCGCACTGATAAGAAGCGATGCTTGTGCCGCTTGCGGCGGAAGAGTCAGCATTTCCTGAAGACCTTTTCCGATTATAGCAAGCACTTCGGCCTGCTCCATCACGTAGATCACGACAAAGAGTGATGCAAAAAAACCGAGCAGATCCCAATCAACTGCCTTATAGAAGGTATCAACATCATGTTTATAAAACCATAACGCGAGCCCAGCAAAAAAGAGCGCGACAAATCCCATGCCGAGTTCATCCAGATCCCAGGGTAATGCTGACTGTCCCGCGAGGCAGATGATAAACCCCATGAGCAGTAACACCGAGGACCAGAAAAAGTACCTCGACGGAACGCTTTCACTTTCATCAAAGCCAGCCACAAGGTCCGCCGCACTTTTCTTCTCTCTCTCTGTCGTCAGACCCTTTACACCAAACGTGAAGCGTGCCTGCAGAAGTGTGACCAATGTCGCCACAATCACAAAGGGTACCGCTTTGATAAAAAATGGCATAAAGCCAATTCCTGCCGCTTGGCCAACGATAATATTCGGAACGCTGCTGATAAGAGTTAGCAGACCCCCAATGTTTGTCAGCAGCCCTTCTGTGAGCAGGAAACCGAGGAGTAGATCTCTGCGATCAAGCTTGCTTAATGACACTGTGGTGAGCGACCCTACGATAATCATTGCCGTCACGTTATTTAGTACAGCTGAAAAAATAACCGTGAGAGCACCGTAGAACATTAACAGCCGCCATGGATCACCACCCGATTGCTTCGTGAGTTTGATGGCCAACCACGTGAAAATACCGGACCGGCTGGTGACTTCTACAAAAAGGCTTGCACCAAGGATTATTGTGATAACAGACCAATCGATTGCCGGAACATAAATTGGTAACCCGATCTCATGACCATTTGGTAAAGTGATATTTCCAAACGGAAGCATCGGATGTGCTCGGTCCGTGAAGTATCCGATGATCGTCTCAGTGACCAGGCAAAATCCGGCGAAGGTGCCAACAATCAATGATTTTTTTGCGTGGATTTTCTCCTCAAAGGCGAGGCAGAAAACCATCAGAATTAAAACAATCAGGTAAAATCCAGTCACCCAACTGGGGACGTCGTGTCCGACTCCAGCTGCAGTGGCGAGAAACATATTCACAATAATTGCATCCTTGCATAAAACGAATCTACGGCAACTGCCTAAAGCAATAATTGAGCGACGTTAGTCAATTCCACACTCAATGCATATGCCACGCCATGCATGGCTAGCTGGTCGTTATCTTTTGTATTGGTCACAAGAAGATCGACTGGGTATTGTGCCACAAGCTGTTGGTATCGATTGACTCGATGACCAAATTCAACAACCTGCTCAATGTTGCGTTCAGCACCAGCTGTTTTTAAACCTTCAACACAGGACTGTGCATACTGAGCTGGTATTGCAACGAGCTGTTCCGCAATTAACTCTTCAGCCTGTTCCGTATTAATTTCTGGTATACGCCCGATAGCTTCAAGATACCGTCTGAATAACACATCGTCCTCGATATGACAGAGCCAGATTGTACTTTTTGATGCGGTACATGCGACCGCATGATTAACCAACTGGTCATCACCAGCAAGATTATCCGTAACGACCATAACACCCTTGCACGGGTGAGTTCCCAGAGGATGTGGTTGCGGAGCAGTTCCCGGAAGGAGCAGTATCGGGGTTGAGAGAGTCTGCGTCATCACATCGACATAGACACCGAGCGTATGCTGTGGAACAAGACTCGATTCATCTAGACACCGGAATGTCACAATAAGATCAGGATTGCATTCCGCCATAATCTTGAGCAGGTCATTCACATTATGATATTGGTCACCCGTAACGTACTGCCAGTCTGCCTGCTCTCCAATGTGTGGCAAAAACTGTTTGACGTTATCGCCGAGCTCCCTTGCCATCGCCTGATCGCCATCTGTGACAACCGCCACTTTTTGTATTGAAATATCCGAATAGTGATAAAGAGTTCGCTCTGCTCGTTTAAATATCGACTCAAATTCGTCGATTGCTGCGTCACTACGACTTGGTGCGGGATGATTAGTTGGTTCGCTCATACACAAAAATATAGGCCAAATTGGGACGAACCGTCACGCTCAGATTCTTAAAAACCAACAACCGAGCGTAATATACGAAGCACGAGTCGCCGAGGCATCATAATTCTGGCAAACTGCTCTGATGAGCCTTACGATTCTCGGTATTGGCACCGTGGTGCCACAGCAGAAAATTCAACAACATCATGCCGCACTTCTTGCCGGCAGCTTGCTAGGTAGCAAAGCTCCTGCCGAACGGACAATGCAGGCAATGTACCGTCAAACGAGAATACAACAGCGGTTCTCTGTTGTCCTCGATAAATCGCAAGACGGCGAAATCATACAGGACTTTTTTGATCCAGCAGAAACACAAGGTGATCGTGGACCAACCACAGCGAAGCGGATGCAACGTTATGAGGGTGAGGCGACTCCTCTGGCTACTGCTGCTGTTAAAAAAGCGCTTGATCGCACGAATCTAAAACCTGCAGCGATCACTCATTTGATCACCTGCTCGTGCACTGGCTTTCAGGCCCCTGGTATCGATGTGGCTTTGATGAAAAAATTCGATCTGTCTGCCCAGATCAGTCGAACTCACATTGGTTTCATGGGCTGCCATGGGGGATTCAATGCATTGCGAGTGGCCAAAGCCTATGCCGAGTCTGACCCACACGCGGTTGTTCTGATAGTTTGCATTGAATTGTGTAGCCTTCACTTCCAATACACTGAAGACCCAGAACAGATTGTCGCCAATAGTATTTTTGCCGATGGTGCCGCAGCACTTATTGGTTGTTCAAGTGAATCTCCTGAGTCATTAGCACCTGACGGATGGTCCCTTGTTGACCAGACAAGTGTTCTATTGCCGAATTCAGCAGATCACATGGGATGGACCATTGGAGACAACGGGTTTGAAATGACCCTTTCACCCGAGGTGCCCGCACGTATCGCCGAGGCACTCCCAAGCCTCACGGACAGCTTTCTTCAGCGACATCACGTCATGCGGAATAATATTGCTCATTGGGCCGTCCACCCTGGAGGACCAAGAATACTCACAATGGTTGAGGAGGCCCTTCAATTGTCTAGTAAAAGCCTCGATACCTCCCGTGACATTCTGGCTCAGTACGGAAACATGTCGAGTGCTACAATTTTTTTCATCCTCGAACAACTCTTTGCAAGGAAGAAACTTGACCCAACACACCAAAACAACAATACATGTGTTGCAATGGCATTCGGACCAGGCCTGACAACTGAGCTGGCACTCTTCACATCGTTTTCTGATAGCAATGAGCGTGTTCCGACCTAGAACCAGGCAGCCTTGCTTTACCATGCCACATTGCTGTCTCGCAGGGGGCAGCACGGTAGACTACAAGCTTGCCCTATTGGTGGACGTCAGTGATCCACGTGTGACGGCCGGCCAACAAGCAGGCTTTTGATTTTTTGTACCCACCTTAGATACAAGTAACGTGAAAACTGCATCAGTTTACAATATGCCGAATCCTGCTCGACGTATTGCAATTGATCACATTGCCCCTGATGTTGATGCTGGTCGGTTTTGCGCTAAAGGTATCATCTTTCGACCAGTCACCATAGGTGCGGACATCGTGTGTGATGGTCACGATGAATTAGCTTGTTCTCTCCACATACGTCCCCCCAACGCCACATCGTGGACGAAACTACCCTTGAATTCCGTAGGGAATGACCGATGGGTAGCAACATTCACACCCGATCAACTCGGCATCTGGGAATTCACGGTTAGTGGACGAGTAGACTACTTCAAAACGTGGCTGCGAGATCTGGCTCGTCGGAAGGAGCATGGCGAGGACCTTCGGGGAGAATTCGCCGAAGGCCGTAGCATTATAGAGCGTGTTATCCAACGCGCCCCCCCCGATATCACGGAAGAACTTACCCGCTTCAAAAATGCGTTGCAGACGCCTGATGGATTTGGCGTAGCATGCGACCAACAACTAGCCACACTGATAGCTACGCACGCAGATCGTACGGATGAAACCTGGCTCGCGCTCCCACGACGTGTACGGGTCGATCGTGAGCGAGCGGAATTCGGAGCTTGGTACGAG